>JAZORA010000257.1:0-13650 GCA_045656365.1 Eubacteriales bacterium
GGTAACGGGAGTTCGATTCTCCCACGGGTCACCAAAAAAGCACATACCCAAACGGGTATGTGCTTTTTTGTTATCTCTATCGGGAACGAACCGCCGCCATTGGCGGCGAGTTCGCGGGCGTTTTGCGTCTTTTCCTCGAAAAGCGATGGCTTTTGCCATCGAGCAAAACTCCGAGTTGAGCGACAAGCAAGCTTGGCGCGAAACCTATTCTCCCACGCTCCACATACCCAAACGGGTATGTGCTTTTTCTCTTCCATGATCGATCAAAAAATCCCTTGCTATCCCTTGCGTTTTATGATATAATATATTGTATTAAACAACGATGGAGTTAACGATGGAATCTTTTCTTTTACTTTTCGCCGTCGGCGCCATTTTAATCATACTTGGTGCCATCAATATGACGGGTAACATTTCCTCTCTTCATTGGTATCACCGACAGAGGGTGACCGAGGAGAACCGTAAGCCATTTGGTAGGCTGGTGGGTCTTGGTACGTTGATCATTGGATTGTCTGTGATCCTTTACGGCGCACTTCTTTTCGTTTTTGAAAGGACGCAAATGAGCGGTCTGATGATCGCCGCCACCGCCATTCTGATCGCTGGAATCGTGGCAGGACTTGGTCTCAATTTTTACGCTATGATCAAATACAACAAAGGGATCTTTTGATCCCGACCACAAAACAAAAAACGGAGGTATAAGCCTTGAGTGAAGCAATTAAAGAAACCATTCGGGATGAGATGATCCGTGTGGAGGCGCTTTCCTTCCATGATGGGGATCGCGCTCTGCTCTCTTCCCTTTCCTTTTCGGTCAAAGCCGGGGGAATTCACGGCATTCTCGGACCGAAGGGGGCAGGAAAATCCCTGCTTCTCAATCTTCTCGCCGGTATTACGAAAGCCGATGGGGGCAGCATCACGATCCGCGGACAGGAGCTATGGTCCGAGGGCACGGTAAAGAATGCCAAGATTGGCTATCTTCCTCAATATCCCACATTTTACAAAACCATGACGATTTTTGAGATCCTTGATTTCGTTGGCGAGACGCGGGGTGTTCCCGCAAGCCGCCGCTATCGGCAGATCAAGGAATCCTTGGAGCTTTTGGAGTTGGACGCCGTTCAAAATCGTCTTTATGAGCGGCTGACGCCTTCGGAAGCAAAGCGAACCGCTTTGGCTGCCGCCCTTCTTGGCAATCCCGACGTGATTTTGATTGACGAGCCATTCCTTTGGATTGAGTCGACCCTTCGTGAACAGATTACTCACGTGATCTCCATGTTAGGTAGCGTCAAAACCGTTTTGTTGGCAAGCTCCGATTTTTCCGTCGTTCGTTCGCTTTGCGAGGACGTACTGATTTTGTCGGACGGCGAGGCACTGGCGCTGGGCTCCTTTGAGGAGCTGGAACAGAAGCTCACCGCACGCGAGGAGGGGTTGACTCTTGAGGAGCTTTATCGTTCTCTTCTTCCTGCCGATGCCACCGCCACCGAACGAAAGGAGGTCTTGTCATGAAGTCAATTTTCAAAAGAGAATGGCGATCCATGTTTCATTCTCTTAGCGGCTTTCTCTTTCTTGGGCTGTTTTGCGCCCTTGTGGGATCGCTTTTGACCGTCTTTCATTTTCTTTACGGCTATGCGAATTTTGAATTTGATCTGTCTTATCTGACAATCTTACTTTGGGTTCTTCTCCCCATCGTTACCATTCCCCTGTTTCGGGAGGATCGTGAGGGCGGAGAAAAGAATCAGCTTCTTTCTCTTCCCCTGTCTCCCATGGATATTCTTTGGGGAAAGATTCTCACCGCCCTCACCTTTTTTGGGGTCTCTGCGCTGATTGTAGCGATCTGCCCTCTGATCCTTGGATTTTTTGGGACGGTTCACTACCTCTCCGCGTATGGCGCGTGCTTTGCCTTCCTGCTCTTTGGGTTGGCGGTTCTCTCGATGGAAATTTTTATTTCCCTTGTCGTGAAAAATCCGATTCTCGTATGGGTTGTGAGCTATTCCTTGCCCGTGGGCGCCATTCTTCTGAACTATCTGTCCAATCTTCTTCCCACGGCAGTCGCTGAGCCCTTGCGGCTTCTGACTTTCTTTGGCTCCTTTACTCCCTTTGTATTCGGATCCTTCTCCTTGGGACTCGCCGTGTTCTATCTGTCGATCGCGGCAATCTTCCTGTGCCTTACCCTTTGGGTTGGAAAGAGAGTGTACGGAAGAGACCGTGTCCCGAAGGACGCCATCTCCAAAAAGAAAATCAAAAAGGCGACTGTTCTGGGCGTTTCGCTACTGGTTTTATGTGCGCTTCTCCTGAATCTGGGTGTGCTCCTGATTCCCCGTCCCCATCGGACCTACGACATGAACCAATACCGTTATTACACCTTCTCGGACAGCACGAAGGAGTTCCTTGCTTCTGTGGATGAGGACGTAACCCTTTACGTGATCTCGGAGGGTGAACGGGAAATGCGCTTTGAGTATTTCCTTGAGTCCTTTGCTTCCCACTGCGACCGTTTAAGCATTTCTCGTCTGTCCTTGGAGGACAGCAATGACGTTCTGTCATGGGTTGGACTCAAGAAAGAGAATCTGAGCGGCGTTCAGTACGTACTGGTACTGGACGGTGAGTCGAGAACCGAGGCGGTGGATTATTCTTCACTCTTCTTCTACATCACCAACAACGAAAGTCTCAATCAGTTGGGTCTTAGCCGTATGACCCTGAGCGAATATTATCAATATTATAATTACATCTACCAGATGGCTTCTCAAGATTCCAGCTATGCTACGTATCTGGACTATCTTGTAAACGACACCTATATGTATTTCCAAGGCGAGGCAATTCTCTCGCAAATGCTGGAATACGTAACTGCTGATCTGATCCCCACAAACTACGTTCTCACGGGGCACGGCGAGGCGATCACCGATCGCTCTCTGTTTACCAACATGCTTTCGACCTACGGCGCTACCTACGAAACCTTGAATCTTGCGGAGACGTCGGAGATTCCAGAGGACGCGGCAAATCTGATCGTTCTTGCGCCGAGCGAGGACTATTCCGCATCCGAGATTGATGCCATGAAGGCGTATCTGGATCGGGGCGGACAGATGATCGTCGTTACAGGCGAGGAGAACCTTTCCATGCCCAATCTCACATCCCTTCTCTCCTCCTACGGTCTGAGTGCCGAGGGCGGTGCGGTCTGGGATGAGGTAGAGGTCAAGAGCACAGAGGAGGGCGAGGATACCGATCCCAAAACCGAGTGGCAAGGTGCCGTTTCGGTGACGGTCAACGACGGACACGACTCGATGGCAATGAGTGGCAGCGCAAGTCAGCTGACCCCCGTGATCACGGGTGGAAACGCCATCTCCTTTGCCGAAACCGAAGATTCCTCTCTGATCCTGACTCCGCTGCTCACCACCTCGGAGAATGCGTCGATTGAAAAAGATCCCGGCGCGAAGGGAGAAAAGGTGCTTGCCGCCGCCGCGGAGACCGCCAAGGGCGCCCATTTGGTTTGGTTTACGGGTGCTCCCTCTTACGCGGTTACCACCGACGTGGCAATGGTGGACGAATCGGTAATCTATAACAATTTCTGTCTGTATCTCGTAATGGGTTGGACACAGATCCGTTATGAGTCGGTACTGACCTCACCCGACTCCGTCCGTTATACCGAGCCCTCTTTGACGGTGGGTGAATCCAGCGCCACCTTCTACGGCGCGCTCCTGATCCTCGTGATCCCCGCCGCCCTGATCGTCGGCGGTGTTGTCCTTCGCTATAAGAGAAAAAAGGCGTAAATATCTAAAAGAAAAACCGCATGGATTTTCCATGCGGTTTTTGTTGCTTTATCGTGCCTCCCAAAGTTGGATCAGGTCGGCATATACGTAGAGAGAGCCGAGACAAACGAGGGGAACGCCCGCTCGCTTTGCTTCGGTCAGGGCGTGATTCAGCGCGTTCTTCAGTGTGTCGTGCGCTTCTGCCTCGATCCCCGCCTGACGAAGGGTATCGGCGTACTCGTCGGCACTCAGCGCCCGAGGACTGTTCGGTGTCAGGGTAAAGGCTCTCGATGCTACATGGGAAAGATCCTTGGCAATGGCAGTATAGTCCTTGTCCCGAAGCACACCCGTCAAGAGAAATACCCGCTCGTCGGGAAAATAGGTTTTGATGCTTTCTACCGCCGAATGGATTCCCTGAGGATTGTGCGCGCCGTCGAAGATCACCACGGGATCCGCAGACAGAAGCTCAAACCGAGCCTGCCAACGGGCGTCGGCAAGTCCCTCTCTGAGATTCTCCTCCGAAATGGAGAGACCGGACTCCCGCAGAAGCTCGGTGGCGCGTACAACCAGCGCGGCGTTTCTCGGTTGATACGTGCCGAGAAGCCGAATGGACAAATCTTGTCTGTCTCCCAGATCAAAGCGTGTACCCGTCAGAGAAAAACGAAGATTCTTCAGCGCGCCGTAATCCACCGAATGGTAAGCCGCTCCCTTCTTCGCTGCCACCGATCGGATCACCGCTCCCGCGGCGATATCCTCGCCGCCGTAAAGAACGGTGCCTCCCTCCTTGATGATCCCCGCCTTTTCGGCGGCAATCGCCTCGGTGGTGTCGCCAAGATAGGCGGTATGATCGAGAGCGATCCCTGTGATCACCGACAAAAGAGAGCGTTCGATGATGTTGGTGGAATCAAGACGACCTCCCATGCCCGCCTCCAGAACCACCACGTCACACCCCTGCCGCCGAAAGTATTCAAAGGCGACAGCGGTGATCAGCTCAAACTCGGTAGGACGGTCGGTCATGGCATCGGCAAAGGGTCGCACGTAGGTGGTGATCTCCGCCAATTCCTCGTTGGAAATGGGCGTTCCGTTCACACACATTCTTTCATTAAAAAAACGAATATAGGGGGAGGTATAGAGACCGACACGAAGTCCCGCGCGGCGAAGAATGGAGGACAGCATGGAGCAAAAGGAGCCCTTGCCGTTGGTTCCCGCCACATGCACAAAGCGAAGCTGGTTTTGCGGATTGCCGAGAGCGGCGCAAAGTTGTCCGATCCGCTCAAGCCCCGGCTTACAGAAGCACCAATTGATGCTATGGATATATTCGAGGGATTCCTGATAATTCATGGTTACTCCTTTCGATCGACAATACGCCGAAAGCTATCCCGCTTGAAAAGCAAACAAAGCAAGAGAATTTCCAGCGGAGCAATGACCAGATACAGAGGAATTCTCCAAAGCACCGCCACACCGTAAAACTGATATAATCCGATGGGTTTTATGATCATTGAGCCCACAAGGTGCGCCCCCGCGGCAGACAGAATGACCTGAGCAGTTCCCTGCTTTTTTACCACGTAGTGAGAGATCACACCCGAAACAATTCCCACCATCATCGCACCGAAGCTAACGATCGGATTGAGGGGATAGGCTTGTCCCGACATCAGGTAGCTGATCAGATCGGAAGCCGCGCCTACCAGTCCCCCGACCACAGGTCCGAACAGGATTCCCGATAGAATGATGGGAAGATTCTCAAAGGTGATTCTGAAAAGACCCATACCGAAATTCAAAAAGGTCTTACAGAAAATTCCGATGACCACGCTCATTGCCACGAGCATCGCCGCCGTGGTCACCGTTTTGACATTCTCAAGAGAACGATTCTTTTTTTGCATAAAAAAACACCTTCCTTTCCTCGACTGCATAAGGCGAAGGAAAAGAAAGCGCGTGCGCCAATTACCTTTTGCCGTATGAAGCGGGATGCAGAATATGGGCCGCAAGCCTTCGCTTTTCGTCCTGGCGGCAACTCCCCGTCCGTCAGGCACTTAACGCCCGTATTCTTACTCTTCGACACGATTGTTCAGAGAAAAACTCTGCGTTACTTATTATACGCCATTTTTCTCACCTTGTCAAGTTTTTCCCATAAGTTTTTTTAAAACTATTGCTTTGTTCGGATTTTGTGCTATAATGAAGAAAAAGCCGATCATCTCGTGGAAGGAGTATTCTTAGTATGTCAAACATATATCACTTTATCCCCGATTACCCCGATGTATCAATTACGGCATATCTTCACGACGAGCCCTCCAAGTCCCCTCGGGGCGCCGTTTTGATCTGTCCCGGCGGAGCTTATTTTCGCCGTTCGCCTCGAGAGGAGGAGCCCATCGCCCGTTACTATCATGCGGCGGGGTTGAACGCCTTTATTCTCGCCTATTCCTGCGCCGAGGGAGCGGCAAATTACGCGCCCTTGATTCAGGCTGCGGCTGCCATTCGATTTTTGCGGCAAAATGCCGAGAAATTTGGCATTGATCCCAAGAAAATTTTCATCTTGGGATTTTCCGCGGGCGGCCATCTGGCGGCATCGGCGGGAGTTCTTTGGGATTCCTCGGTCGTTCGTCATGCTCTTGGCTTGGAAAACACAGAAGCCGCCAAGATCTGCCGACCTGACGGAATAATTCTTTCCTATCCCGTGATCACGGGCGGAGAATTTCGTCACGCCCGATCCTTTGAGTATCTGTGCGGCAAAAAAGACCCCTCAGAGGAAGAGCGCCGTCCCTTTTCTCTGGAGCTGCACGTAGACGAATCCACCGCTCCCACCTTTATCTGGCACACCTTTGCCGACGCGGGAGTTCCCGTAGAAAACACGCTCCTTTTCATGAATGCTCTGGCAAAAAAGAAGGTTCCCTTTGAGGCGCACGTTTTCCCGAACGGTCCTCACGGCATGTCGCTTGCCACCGAGGAGACTGCCTGCGGCGTTCCTGAGCATATCGATCCACACGTGGCGCATTGGGCAGAGCTGTCGGTGGAGTGGATCAAAAACTTTCAAAAGGAGCATTTATGAAATTTCAAATCGATACGGCTTATTTACTTCAATGTTTCAAGGATCTCGTAGAAATCCCCAGTCCCTCGGGCTACTCCGTCAAGCTTCGGCCAATGCTTGAGCGCTACGCCGCAGAGCTTGGCTATTCGTTGACTTACGATCAGAAAGATACTCCCTACCTTATTTTGGAGGGTAAGGACCCGTCCAAAACGATCATGCTCAGTGCACACGCCGACACAATTGGTCTGACCGTATCCCACATTGACAGCGACGGAAAAATCCGCTTTCGTCCCCTCGGCGGCATTAACCTTGCAACGCTGGACGGAGAGTCGGTCTCGATCCATACCCGTGACGGAAATTCCTACACCGGAGTCATTCTCTGCCAAGCCCATTCGACACACGCATTCCCCAATGCCCTGACAATGGAACGTACCGAAAACAACATGATGATTCTCCTTGACGAGCGAGTATCCTCCAAGACCGAGGTTGAGGCACTCGGTATTTGTCATGGTGACTACATTGCCATTGATCCTCGCTGTCAAATCACCGAAAATGGCTTTATTAAGTCCCGCTTCATCGACGATAAGGGCGCCATTGCCTGTTGCTTTGCAGCACTAAAATATATGAAGGAATCGGGGCTTGTGCCAAAATACCGCACCATTCTCTCTTTTCCCTATTGGGAGGAGATGGGAATTGGGGGGGCATATATTCCGGAAGGCGTTTGTGAATTTGTTGCCGTTGACATCGGGTTGATCGGTCCAAGCAACAACGGAAATGAATTCTCGGTTTCCATCTGCGCAAAAGATGCTTATCTTCCCTACGATTACGAATTAACGAACCGTCTGATCGGTTACGCAAAAAAAGCCGAGTGCGACTATGCCATCGACGAATATTTCCGCTACAGCAGTGATGCCAACGCCGTTCGTCGGGCAGGGCATGACGTTCGTGCCGCCCTCTTCGGCATGGCAGTTTACGGCAGTCACGGCATGGAACGTACGCATATCGACGGTCTGTGTAACACGACCAATCTGTTCCTTGCTTACGTCTTGGATATTTAAGCTCTAATACCATCCTTTTGAATCAAATATGTTTGAATCCCTTGAATGAGTCTTGGCTCATTCAAGGGATTTTTCTATTTGACACAAAGTGAGACTCTCTGAGACCCTTTGACACGGTACGTTGCGGTAAAATATGGGTGCACAGACAAAGAAGGAGGTAATCTGTATGACACAAAAAAGCGGCGACAATCGTCTGCGTGAGGCTTGTCGCCGCGGCACGACCAAACGATGGTTGGAAAAATACATTCAATCCTGTCGGGGTGAAGAGGAAAAGGACTCCGCGCGAAGCGGAAGAAAAGAGAGACGCGTGCCAAATCTGGCGGGCTTTTGCCGCTATATGCGGATCGGAACCGAGGAGCTGGATGCCCTCGCCAAGGAATATCCCGAGGAGATCGACGGACTCTACGCAATTCTTGAGGACGAGGCGCTCAACTGTACCCTTCCCGCCGCTATCTTATCGGTCTATTTAAAGAAAAGACTGGGCTATGACGGTGACGCTACAAAGAGTGACGGGGAGGGCGACGGGGTGAGCATTCGCTTTGAGCACGACATCTACCGAGACGGAGCGTAAGGTGAGTAGTTCCCCCACCTCTCGCGAGCTGTTAATCACGGGGATTCCCTCAAGGAGGCAACAGGAATTTTTCGATTCCCGCGCTCGCTTTACCGCCTATGGCGGCGCGCGAGGCGGTGGGAAATCCTGGGCGCTTCGGCGAAAGCTGATTGCCATGTGCCTTCGCTACGAAGGACTGCATGCTCTGCTCGTACGCCGAAGCTTTTCCGAATTGAAGGCGAATCACGTTCTTCCCTTTCTTCGGGAATACGGCTCGTTTCTAAAATATTCGGATTCGGCAAAGGCCTTGCTTCTTCCCAACGGCAGTCGGATCGATCTTGGCTATTGCGCCACCGATCGGGATGTTCTTCGCTATCAGGGACAGGAATACGACGTGATCGCCATTGACGAGGCAACCCAGATGAACGAATACCGTTTTTCGATCTTCAAGGCTTGCTTGCGCGGTGTCGCTCCCTTTCCCCGAAGAATGTACCTGACCTGCAACCCAGGTGGGATCGGACATGCCTGGGTCAAGCGCTTGTTTATCGATCGCCGTTTCCGATCGGGAGAGAATCCCGACGATTACGCGTTTATCCCCGCGCTCGTATACGACAATCCCGTTCTGATGGAGGCGGATCCCGATTACGTTCGCTCCCTGGAATCCCTTCCCGAACGGCTCAGAGACGCATGGCTGCACGGACGGTGGGACGTCTTTGAAGGACAGTTCTTTCCCGAATTTGACGAGTCGATCCACGTGATCACTTCCCGCGAGCTCCCCCCTCGCCTGAAGCGCTTCGTTTCGGTGGATTACGGCTTTGATATGCTGGCGGCGCTTCTTATGGGTGTGGACTGCGAGGGGAATCTTTACGTTCTTCGGGAGTTCTGTCAGAGCGATCTGACTCTACGGGCGGCAGGCGAGAAAATTTCTCTCCTTTGTCGGGGCGAGAAGTGCGAATTCGCCGTTGCCTCACCCGATCTCTGGAATCGCAGGCAGGACAGCGGAAAGAGCGGCTTTGAGATCATGCAATCGGTGGACGGTATGCCTCCGATGATCGCCGCCGACGACCGAAGGATTCCCGGTTGGCGCGTTCTGCGAGAATATCTTTCCCCTACCGAATCCTCAGCCCACTTGCGCATCGATTCCTCGTGTCGGGAATTGATCCGTTGTCTTCCCGCGCTCCTTTGTGACAAAAACCGGCCCGAGGACGCGTCAAGCGAGCCCCATTCCCTGACTCACGCTCCCGAAGCTCTGCGCTATGCGGTCATGAGCCGTTGCCCCCCGCCCGACTTTCACGACGGAACGGGAGATTTTCGATTCCGCCGTGCCCGAGGCGCTTCTTCGTTTTTTGACTGATTTCAATTCGTCTGTGCATAAAAATAAAAAACGAAACGAAAGGCAAATGCTATGTCCCATCAAACAAATCAACCGATCTCTCCCATGATCTTTGACGGCTTCGCGGGAGTGGATCAAACGCGCGCTCACAAGAACGAACCCCTCTCCTCTGCGCTCGTTAATTTTCGTATCTTGCCCGACGGTTCGATCGAAAAACGGTGCGGCTACCGTCTTTTAAACCAGTTTCCGAATCCAATCCGAGCATTCTGGAGCGGAATCATTGACGGAGTGCCCACGGGGTTTGTCGTTCACGGAAACCGTCTGGAGCGAATTCGTCTGACCAACGGAGAAACGACTCCTTTGGCTACCCTTACCACCTATTCGGGAAATGCCTGTCTTTTCTATTGGGACCAGACCCTCTATCTGATGGATTCGGAGGATCTTTACCAATACAACGGCATTCGCTTACAGCACGTATCGGGTTATATCCCTCTGATCGGCAAGGACTGGGTCAACAATTACGTAGGAGAGCCCTACGAGCCCATGAATATTCTGAGCCGACAGGTTCGGATCAGCTACGTGATCAACCCGGAGCTCGTCTCCAACCTGCTATTCACACCCGAGCCCGTTGAATCGGTGCAAGCAGTATTCAAAAACGGGATCAGATTATCCGAAGATGAATATTACATTTACGAGCCTCTTCAAACGGTCAACGTTCGTAGCGTGCAGGGAAACGATCGCATCCTCATCTACATGACCCTGAAGGGAAACGCCACAGATCAAATGACCGATCTTTTGCGTTGCAATCAGGCAATGGTCTTTGAAAGCCCTACCGCCCCCCGTCTGTTTTTCTGGAATGACCGACAGCTCTCTCCCATGATCTGCTCCTCCTACGTTGAGAAGGCAAAGTTGGAGGTGTTAAAAAGTCATGGCTTTTCGGGCAAGTCTCTGTATATCCCGAAAGGAAGCGAATTTATGGTTGGCGACGGTCATATTCGGATTCAGGGAGCGGTTCGTCAGCAGGACGATCTGATGATCTTTACCGAAAAAAGCACGTGGAAGGCTGACGCGTTGGTTTCGGGTCTGACCGAGATCCCCACGGTTAACATTCACAGCAATGTAGGATGTACCTCTCCCTCGGGAATCGTTCTTGCCGACAACGATCCCGTGGTTTTTGACAAACGCTCGGTTCGACGTCTGACACAAAGCTCCGGACAATCCGACCTTTATCATTCTCACTCGCTTTCGGTTCCCATTGAGCCCCTGCTTCAAGACGCCGACGTAACCGATGCTTCCCTCTTTTATCATCAGCAAAAGGAAGAGCTATGGATGGCTCTGCCAGCCATGGAGGCGATTTGGATCTATCAATTTCAGGAGAAGCGTTGGTTTCAGTTTCAAGGGATCGGTGCTTATCACATGTTTGACGTGAACGGATCGGTGGGCTTCCTCACAAAAAATGGTGTGTTCGTTTTGGACGAGACCATTAAGCTCGACCAGATCGGCAAAGAATCCTTCCGTGAGATCGTGGCGAAGGCAGAAACCAATCTTCTCGACTTTGGAACGGTGAAAAAAAAGAGCTTATCCGAGGTGATCCTTCGAGGAGATCTTGATAAGGGTGAGGTTCGGGTTTCCATCGTCTCTCCTGAGATTCCATCGGTCACAAGAACCCTGAAGGGTATCCGATCCCACGATCATGCGATCCTCAAGCTCCGTCTCCCGTCCGGTCGGTTCAGCGCCGCCAAAATCACCTTGACGGCAAAGGGGAGCGCAAGGCAGAGGATTCACGGAATGGAGCTGCATCTTCACGGAGAAGAATCCTGAAACCAACCCAAGAAAGGAACGATATGAACTATTCAACAAAAAAAGCCTGGCAGCAATATGAAGCAGGCAAAAACTACAAGCGCCGCATCGGACTTTACGAAACGATTCGGAAGAACGAGCGGTTTTATCGCGGCGATCAATGGCAATCCGAGAGTGCGGACCTTCCAAAACCCGTTTTTAACATCATTCGACGGGTGATGGACTATCTCATTTGCTCGGTTGCCTCCACCAATCTGACGCTTCGCTTTACCGACGAAAACCTTCCCTTTCTGCAAGACCCCAGGGAAGCGGAGCGTCTGAAGAAGGGCCTTGAGATTCTCAGCGCCAACGCCGCCTACCGTTGGGAGAGAAACGCCATGGATTCACGGCTTTTGCGTCTTCTCACCGACGCCGCCGTTACGGGAGACGGGGTACTCTACTGCTATTGGGATCCCCGTATAAAAAGCCCTCAGCTCTTTTCGGGCGACATTGTGACCGAGGTCATTGACAACGTCAATCTCTTTGTTGCCGACGTAAACCGAGCGGATATTCAATCCCAGGATTACATCATTCTGGCAGGACGCGCGTCTGTTGCCTCTCTTCGCGCCGAGGCGGAGGAATTTGGTGCTACGGAGGAGGAGCTGAGAAAGATCCGACCCGATGGCGACGCTCTTGATCAGAGCGGAGAGATGGCACGCTATGAGCTGGAGGGAGATGAGGAAGCGAAGGCAACCTACATTATCAAATTCTGGCGAGAGGACGGACGGGTGGTCTTTGAAAAATCCACCAAGGAATGCTCCATTCGTCGGGCCAAAACCGATTGCCGTCTCTATCCCGTTGCCTTCTTTAACTGGATGCCCACAAAAAACAGCTTCCACGGTACCTCTCCCATCACCCATCTGATCCCCAATCAGCGCTTTATCAACCGCGCCTATGCCATGGCGATGAAGCACATGACCGATACCGCCTTTTCCAAGGTGATCTATGATAAATCCAAGATCCCCGAATGGTCCAACGAGGTAGGTCAGGCGATCGCCGCGGTGGGTGGCGGAAACATTTCCGACGCGGTATCGGTGGTGGGAGTGGGCGAGATGCAGAGCGGATACATGGAGCTGATCGAAAGCGCCATTACCATGACAAAGGAAATGATGGGCGCCACCGAGTCCGCTCTCGGAAACACCGATGCATCGAACACCAGCGCCATTCTTGCCCTGCAGGAGACCTCCCGTATTCCTCTGGAGCAAATCCGCGCTTCCTTCCACCGCTGTATTGAGGAGTTGGCAAATATCTGGGCGGACATGATGTGCGCCTACTATCCCTCCGAGCGTCTGCTTCCCTATCATACAAGAGACGGAGTTGCGGCAGAATCGGTAGATTTTACCGAGCTGAAAAAGGGCTTCCTCAGCGCACGGATCGATGTGACCGAGGTCTCTCGCTATACGGCAGCGAGCGCCCAAAACATGCTTGACAAGCTTCTCGACGCGGGATACATCACACCCTCCGCCTATATCCGCCGTCTCCCGTCGGGGGTTCTCCACGATCGGCAGGCGCTTCTTGAGGAGCTGGAAAGCGACCGTCCTCTGCGAATCGCGGAGGGAGTCGGTGAAGAAAGTAAGGAGAAAACGTCATCATGAAAAAGAAAAAAGACAAAAAAGATCCCCAGGAGACAAAGGAGATGAAGGAGATATACGATGAAATGGAGAATTTGGATGATCCTATGGAAGCACCGGATTCTGACGACACTTCTCTTCCTTTGGAGGAGAATGAAGCGGATGCTTTGGCGCCTATGGAGATTGCGCCGATGGATCCGACTGCTGAGGCAGATCCTGAGGAAATAGATCGCCTGAAGAGGGAGATCGTTTCTCTCAAGGACGCCTTGGCGAAAAAAGAAGCGGAGGAGGCGCGAGCTATCTTGGAGCTGGAGGAATTTGAACGCCTCTTCCCAAGCGTCTCTCCCAAGGGTCTGCCCGACGAGGTCTTGGAATCACTCGCCAAGGGAATTCCCCTTGCCGCCGCCTATGCGCTTTACGAAAAAAAGAGCGAGGTGGCGCGTCTTACGGCAGAGGCGGTCAATCGGGCAAACGCGAAAAAATCCGCAGGACAAGTCGGCAAAGACACGCAAGGAGAATACTTCTCTCCCCGAGAGGTACGAGCCA
>JAZORA010000258.1:0-4849 GCA_045656365.1 Eubacteriales bacterium
CACACACATGTAAATGTTTCAATATACTTTTTCAATTGGTAATAAGATATCACAAAAACTCTATTTCTTCAACGAGATTTAACAAAGTCGCAGGTTCAAAACCAAAAGGTAAGAAAAAGGTGTAATGGTGAAAGAAGGCGCTTTTTACAAAAAACAAAAAGCCCTTGAAAATCAAGGACTTTTGTGTTAGGGTGCAAAATTGTTGCCCCATTATGGCACCCGCAACGGGAATCGAACCCATAACTACCCCTTAGGAGGGGGTTATTATATCCATTTAACTATGCAGGCAAATATTTGATTAAAAAATCTCGATTTATTCACGGTTTCGCAAAAAAATTATGCTATACTGTCCTCAAATTCAAAAGAACTTGCGATCACGCTTTATTTTACCACAAAAATCCCCCGTTTGCAAGTGCTTTTTCAGAATCATAAAAAAATTGAGCGCTTCATAAAGTTTGATCGAAAGGAGGCCATCATGAAGAAATCCAACTGCTCTTGCTCTTGCTCTTGCTCCTGCTCTCGTTCCTCTTACCTTTCCTATCTTCGATATGGGATCCCCTCTCTTCTGACCCTCCTTTGGATCGCCTTTATTTTCAGCAATTCCCTGAAAAACAGTATAGAATCGGGCAACCAAAGCAATGAGATTTTGGAATTGGTCTCGCCCCTTTTCCCTCATTTGACCGAGTCGGTTTTACGGACTCTGGCGCATTTCGGTGAATTTTTCATTCTTTCCCTTCTCTTTTGCGTCGATCTTGTTGCCTTTCGCGTACTCAAGCGGGGCGACTCTCCGGGGCGCCTTCTGTCCCGCCTTTGTATTGTTTTGCCCGCAGGCTTCCTCATCGCTCTCGCGGACGAGTGCCTTCAGCTCTTTTCGGAGGGACGTGCCTTCCAGCTTTCGGACCTTCTTACCGATACCCTCGGTGTTATCACCGCCGCCCTCCTCTTTTGTGGGGTCCTACTCCTTCTGCGTTTTCCATCAAGAAAACCATTCTCTTTGCCGACGAAAACCTAAAATATTCCCTTTCCCTCTTTACAGAGGGAATTTTTTATGCTATACTAATATGGAAGATTTTTCGAAATCATTAAAATTACGAGGAGTTTACAAATGAAGACCGACATTGAAATTGCAAGAGAGGCGAAAATGCTTCCCATTACCGAAATTGCTCGGAACTTAGGCATTGAGGATGATGAGCTGGAGCTTTACGGCAAGTACAAGGCAAAGATCAACGACGAATTTCTGAAGCGTACGGCAACGAGACCCAACGGTAAGCTCATTCTGGTTACTGCCATCAACCCCACCCCCGCCGGTGAAGGAAAAACCACCACCTCGGTTGGTCTTGGTATGGCAATGAATAAGATCGGCAAAAATGCCATCATCGCGCTTCGCGAGCCCTCGCTTGGTCCCGTGTTCGGTGTCAAGGGCGGTGCCGCAGGAGGCGGATACGCGCAGGTTGTTCCCATGGACGACATCAACCTCCACTTTACAGGAGACTTCCACGCCATTACCGCGGCAAACAATCTGCTCTCGGCTGTGATCGACAATCATCTGCAGCAGGGCAACGAGCTGGGGATTGATCAGAGACGCATTCTTTTCGCTCGCGTGACCGACACCAACGATCGCGCGCTTCGCAATATTACCGTCGGTCTTGGCTCGAAGGTAGACGGTATTCCCCGTCAGGATCACTTTATGATCACCGTTGCCAGCGAGATCATGGCGATCCTCTGCCTCGCAGAATCCCTTTCGGATCTGAAGACCCGTCTCGGCAATATTCTGGTGGCTTACACCTATGACGGAAAGCCCGTTTACTGCCGTGATCTGCAGGTGAACGGCGCTATGGCAGTTCTCCTGAAGGATGCCATCAAGCCGAACCTTGTACAGACAGTAGAAAATACGCCCGCCCTCATTCACGGCGGTCCCTTTGCCAACATCGCTCACGGCTGTAACTCGGTTCGCGCGACGAAGCTGGCTCTCAAGCTTGCCGACTACGCCATCACCGAGGCTGGCTTTGGCGCAGACCTTGGCGCTGAAAAGTCCCTGGACATCAAGTGCCGCAAGGCAGGTCTCGTTCCCGATGCAGTCGTTCTGGTTGCCACCGTTCGCGCGCTCAAGTACAACGGCGGCGTTCCCAAGGCAGAGCTGGCGGGTGAGAATCTCGAGGCGCTGAAGAAGGGCGCTGTCAATCTGGAGGCACACATTGATAACCTGAGAAAGTTCGGTCTTCCCGTGGTGGTTGCCATCAACCGCTTCGGAACGGATACCGACGCCGAGCTGGAATATATCCGTACCATTTGCCGTGAGAAGGGTGCAGATTTTGCCCTGTCCGAGGTATTTGCCAAGGGCGGCGATGGCGGAATTGAGCTGGCAGAAAAGGTGGTTGCCGCTTGTGAGAAGGAAAAGAACTTCCAATTCATGTACGACGACGATATGTCCATCAAGGAAAAGGTCGAGGCGATCGCTACCAAGATCTACGGTGCGGACGGTGTCAAGTTTGACGCGGCTGCCGCCAAGGCTCTCGCTGAAATCGAGGCGCTGGATCCTGCCTTCTCCCGTTTGCCTGTCTGCATGGCAAAAACGCAGTACTCTCTCTCTGACGACGCCGCTAAGCTGGGCCGTCCCACGGGCTTTACCCTGACGGTTCGCGAGGTCAAGCTCTCCGCGGGCGCAGGCTTTATCGTGGTTCTGACGGGAGCGATCATGACCATGCCCGGTCTTCCCAAGAAGCCCGCAGCATACTCCATCGACATTGACGACGACGGAAACATCACGGGGTTGTTCTGATATGACCGACCTGACCTTCCCCTGTGTTCTCGAAAGTCTTTCCACAAGCGAGACCGAGGCAATCGGCACACGGCTTGCCGAGATGCTTCTTTCCGATGCCTCTCTCCCTCCCTTCATCGCCCTCTTTGGCGATCTCGGTGTGGGAAAGACCGCCTTCGTGCGAGGCTTCACCTCGGCGATCGCTCCATCGGCGCGTGTAAAATCCCCCACCTTTGCGCTGGTCAACGAATATCGTGGCGCAAAAACCTCGGTATTCCACTTTGATATGTACCGCATCGAGGGGGAGGATGACTTGTATTCCATCGGATTTTACGATTATCTGGAGCGGAGGGGAATCTGTCTTGTAGAGTGGAGCGAAAAAATCGAATTTGCTCTGCCTGACCGCTATTTGCGGCTGGAGATCCGCAAGGATTCGACAGAAAACACGGACAGCCGCCAAATCATTCTGACCCCCATTGGATTTTAATGAACAGGGAGCGCGTATGAAAATTCTCTCTCTTGATACCTCTGCTACCATCGCGTCGGTCGCCCTCGTAGAGGACGACCGACTGTTGGCGGAGTATACCCTCAACAACGGAAATACCCATAGCGAGACATTACTGCCCATGGTGGTAGCGATCCTCGACGCCCATGGAATGGACATGGAGGAGGTCGATCTGTTTGCCGCCTCTACGGGTCCCGGCTCGTTTACGGGTGTGCGGATCGGTGCGGCGACGCTGAAGGGGCTCGCCTTTGATTCGGGAAAGCCCTGCGTGGGTGTCTCCACACTGGAGGCAATCGCCGAAAATCTGGTTCTGCGACAGGGACTGATCTGCCCCGTCATGAATGCTCGCCGTTCTCAGGTATATACCGCACTCTTTCGTTCCGACGGCGAGAAGCTGACCCGCTTGAGTCCCGACGAGGCCATTTCGATCGCCGAGCTGGATGAACGCCTTGCTTTTTATGGAGAAGCCGTATCCTTTGCGGGTGACGGCTATGACGTAACCCTTCCCGCACTCAAGAAAACCACAGCTCTTCCCGTCCCAGACCGTCTACGCCATCAGTCGGCATATTCGGTGGCTCAGGTAGCATTGCGCGCATACCTCGCCGGTAATGCGCTGACCGACAGCGAGCTGAAGGTTACCTATCTTCGTCCCTCTCAGGCAGAGCGCACGCTTCTCGAGAAGCAGTCGGAAAAAGCCTGAGAATCAAACCCTTCAAAACAAAACATACTATCAATAGTTATTCAAAAGGAAATCTATTATGAAAATCGTAATCGGCTGCGATCACGCAGGCTTCGCTATTAAAAATGTAATCAAGGAACACATCCTCTCTCGTGGCTTTGAGGTGGTGGACGTAGGAACCGACTCTACCGAAAGCTGTCATTATCCCGTCTTTGCTCACGCCGCTTGTGAGAAGATCACCTCGGGTGAATGCACCCTTGGTATTCTGATCTGCGGAACGGGCATCGGTATGTCCATGGCGGCAAACAAGCATAAGGGCATCCGCGCCGCTTGCTGCTCGGATACCTTCTCCGCGCGGCTTACCCGCGAGCACAACGACGCCAACATTCTTTGCTTCGGTGAGCGTGTGGTGGGCGTTGGCTTGGCAACCGATCTGGTTGACGCATTTCTTGATGCCAAGTATGCAAACGGCGGCAATCACCTGACCCGCGTTGCCATGATCTCCGACATTGAAAACGACCGTTTTTGACGGACGATCCTACATCCTCTCCCAAAAATCAAAAAGGAGGACGTTTCTATGTGTATAAAAAAAATAGCCGGCATCTTTCGTGCCGTTTCCGGCTCGCCTCATCCGAAAAACTTTACCTCGGCAATCATTGCCGCCGCAGGCATGTCCGAACGCTTTGGCGGTGCTGTATCCAAGCAGAGAGTCGAGCTTTTCGGTGAGCCCGTCCTGATCCACACCCTGCGTGCTTATCAAGCAACCGACTGCATTCACGAGATCATTCTGGTAGCCAAGCGCAGTGAGATCGCCGTATGGGAAAAGCTATGCCGCGATATGGAGCTTGACAAGGTAACGAAGATCGTTCCGGGCGAAGTCGGATCGTAGCCATGTCGTTCTGTGTGC
>JAZORA010000259.1:0-2653 GCA_045656365.1 Eubacteriales bacterium
CCCCCTCTCCGAGGGAATCAAGGGTGAGCAGCTGAACGTACTGGTTGGCAGTATGCCCGAGGGAGAGGAGCAATCCATCAAGCTGGGCGTTCTGAAGCTTTTGAATGAAAAATACGGCGTGACCGAGGACGATTTCCTCTCCGCCGAGCTTTGTGTCGTTCCCGCCATGAAGGCAAGAGACGTGGGATTTGACCGCTCCATGATCGGCGCGTACGGTCACGACGACCGCGTGTGCGCCTACCCCATACTCACGGCGCTCCTTGACAGCGCTGATACCGAGAACACCCTGATGTGTGTTCTTGCCGACAAGGAGGAAACGGGCAGTGACGGTCCCACGGGTCTGCAATGTGACCTGCTGATCGATCTCATTCATGAAATCGCCACCTCTCTTGGGGAAAATCCCATCGTGGTGCGTGCCAACTCCAAGTGTCTCTCCGCCGACGTTTCGGCGGCATACGACCCCAACTTCCCCGAGGTGTTTGAGAAGAGAAACACCCCCCTTCTGTCCTGCGGCGCGGTCTTTACCAAGTTCACGGGCTCTCGCGGAAAATCGGGAACCAACGACGCATCCGCCGAGTACATCGGCTGGCTTCGTTCCCTTCTCGCCCGTGACGGCGTGATCTGGCAGGCAGGAGAGCTTGGTCGGGTCGATTGCGGTGGCGGCGGAACGGTTGCCAAGTTTATCTCCAACCACAACATCGACACCATCGATCTTGGTGTCCCCGTCATCTCCATGCACGCCCCCTTTGAGGTCATCTCCAAGGTGGATCTGTATGAAACCTATCGGGCAATCAAAGCATTTTACCGTTATTAATCCAAACCTTTAGGAGCTTTCATGTTAGATAAATTAAAGGAAGCCGAACGGCGCTACGAGGCGATGGAGGCAGATCTTGCTGATCCAGCCATCTTCTCAACTCCCGAGCGCTATGCCTCCCTGATGAAGGACTACAAGAGTCTTACTCCCATTATTGAAAAATACCGAGAATACCGACGCGCCTCCTCGGACCACGAGGACGCAAAGCTTCTCCTCTCCGAGGGTCTTGATGCCGCAATGAAGGAGATGGTCACCCTTGAATTAAAGGAGACCAAGGCGAGAATGGAGGTTCTTCTTGACGAGCTGAAAATTCTGCTTCTGCCCCGTGACCCCAACGACGATAAAAACGTCATGGTGGAGATCCGAAGCGGCGCGGGCGGTGAGGAAGCCGCGCTCTTCGCGTCGGTCCTCTTCCGCATGTACTCCATGTACGCCGACTCCTGTGGCTTTAAGGTTTCGGTCATGAACGCCAATGAGACCGAGCTGGGCGGCTTCAAGGAGGTCACCTTTATGGTAGAGGGCGACGGCGTCTATTCCCGCTTCAAGTTTGAAAGCGGCGTTCATCGGGTTCAGCGAGTACCCGAGACCGAGGCGCAGGGCAGAATCCAGACCTCTACTGCCACGGTTGCCGTTCTCCCCGAGGCGGAGGATATTGAAATCGAAATCAATCCCGCCGATATTATCATTGAATCCTGTAAATCCAGCGGCGCGGGCGGTCAGCACATCAACAAGACCGAATCCGCCGTCCGTCTGACCCATAAGCCAACGGGTCTTGTCATTGAATGTCAAGAGGAGCGAAGCCAGTTCAAAAACAAGGACAAGGCACTGAAGATGCTGAAAACCAAGCTCTACGACATGAAAATGACCGAGCAAAATGAAAAGATCGCCTCCGACCGCAAAAATCAGGTGGGAACGGGCGACCGAAGCGAGCGAATCCGCACCTATAACTATCCCCAAGGACGAATTACCGATCACCGAATCGGTTTGACGCTCTATTCTCTCGAAAGCTTCCTCAACGGAAACATCGGGGGAATGATCGATGCCCTGATCACCGCCGACACGGCGGAAAAGCTAAAGGCGTCCGAGGCTTAATTCACATACGAATAACACGAAGGAAGTTACATGACGACGAAAATTTTCAAGATTTCCCCCGAGGACACAGAGCATCCCGCCCTCTCCGAGGCGGCGGCAATTCTGCGCGCGGGCGGACTTGTGGCGTTCCCCACCGAAACGGTTTACGGTCTTGGCGGAGACGCCACCGACGCGAATGCCGCAAAGGCAATCTATGCCGCCAAGGGACGTCCCTCGGACAACCCCCTGATCATTCATGTGGCAGATCCCGAGGACGCCGAGCGATATGCCGAGGTATCCGAGGTATATTACCGTCTGGCTGAGGCGTTCATGCCCGGACCCCTGACGGTCATTCTCCCCAAAAAGAATACGATTCCCGATACCGTAACGGGCGGACTTGATAGTGTGGCGGTTCGTTGCCCCTCTCACCCTTTGGCGAGAGCCCTGATCCGTCAGGCAGGCGTGGCGATTGCCGCCCCCTCTGCCAATCGATCGGGCAGTCCCTCCCCCTCCTGCGGCGCACACGTGATCGGGGATCTTTCGGGACGGATCGACGTGATCATCGACGGTGGCGACTGCGAGATCGGTCTGGAATCCACCATCATCAAGCTGGACGGTGCCAAGGCGACGCTTCTTCGTCCCGGTGCCATCACGGCAGATGCTCTTCTCTGTGTTTGCGAGTCGGTGGATATCTCTCCCGCCGTAACCGAGGGACTTGCCGAAAACGAGCGTCCCCTCTCCCCCGGTATGAAATATCGGCATTACGCC
>JAZORA010000260.1:0-4453 GCA_045656365.1 Eubacteriales bacterium
CCCACGGACGCTGCTCGCAAGGCTGACCAGTTCTATAGCAAGTGTCTGACCCAGAGAAATGCCGAGCTCTTCAATACCGAGGCGCTCCGCGACTTCCTCAGAGAAGCATTCGTTATGCAGATCGGCGCCAGAATCCAGCACTATATGACCGAGCAGAATCGTTCCATTGCCAACCTCGTTGGCTTGCAGCCGTCGGAAATTCTCAAGATCAGTGAGGATCTGTTCCCCAAGCTGAGAGATATTTTCGGAATGTTTGGTCTGACGATTACCGATGTCAGCGCCAATTCCATCCTTCAGGGTCTTGTAATTAACGAGATTGAATAATTCTATTACATAAGGAGAAGTATCATGGGATTATTTAAGAAAAAATATCAAAAAAACGTTTCCAGAGACAATGAATTTCTGAAAAATTACGCTGTAAAAACCAACGGTCTTTTGATCTTTGCGGAAAACAACGCGGCAGTCGCTGCCGAGCTGAACAATCTCAAGGCAGATTTTCAGTACACGGTTGCCTCCTCCAGCAAAGAGGCAAAGGAATTGGAACAGAAGATCGCGGCTGATTTTGAGCAGCTTGTCGTAGCGCTTGAGCAGCCCCAGTGGGAGGAAGCGCAGATCCTTTTGATGATCAAGGCAATCCGCCGTTCCATCATTAATATCGCTTCCCTGAGATAATAAAAAAACCAGAGCGCATAACAGATTCTGTTATGCGCTCTCAATTTTTATTCGATTTTTGATTTCTTATCGATTTTTTGTCAATTCAATCATTTCATCATACCGTAGCCGCCGGCGTACTTACTTACCTCGGATGCGACCACAAAAACGTTATTTTCACAGATCTTGCGGATCTCCTTGAGGGTACGCAAAGCATCTCTTCTCGGCAACACAATAAGGATCATATTCATTTTATCGGTAGAACCCTGCCCATCAAAGATCGTATATCCTCTCCCCTGCGCCTTCAAATATTCCACGATTTTACTCGTGTTCTCATCGTTGGCGATCAGTTGTAGGTTAGACGTGCCAAGAGCGATCTTGCTCTCAAGTGTCGAACCCAGGAAAAGTCCCGTGGCATATCCAAGGCAGTAGAAAGCAAGAAGAAACAAATTATCTCCAAGCGTTCCTATGATGGTAGAAATAACAAGTCCCCAAATCGTACACTCCAGCAGACCGAGCCCTGCCGCCTTCAGTCTCTGCCCCTTAACCATCATACAGGTTTTGAGAGACTGAATCGTAATTTCAATGATTTTTGCTGCGCACACGATCAAGCAGACCGCTACGGGATGAATGGATGCCAAAAACTCTGACATAATTGATACTCCTTTTCTATTTCACTGAGCGTGAGCATGTACTCGTCGCTGCGTTCGGGGGATATATAATTCAGATTGTGTATAACACATGATTGATTTCCCCTATCCCATTTCTCAATTTTTCCGTTAATTCATTATAACATAAAAACACATATCTTTCAAGTCTCTGTTAGCATAAAAAACACCGACGAGGTTTGGTTTCCTCATCGGTGTTTATGTTTATAAAAGAACGTTATTCCACGACCTCCACAAGGAAGCTGACCGGTCTGAAGCCGTCGTTGCAGGAGAGCATGGCGGACCTGGGATTCTTCATCCATCCGTCATAAAAATTTTCTCCGCCATGAGCAAGGGTCATCACGAAGGGAGAAAGAGTCTCCCACGCGCTATTGCAAAAGCCCTCGGGCTTCTGCCACCCCTCGCAGAAAAAGGTTTGTCCCTCTTCCAGATCGCAGTCGTGCTCCATGGGATTCTCGTATTGCTCGATCAGGTCATCGTATCGAGCCTTTCTCATCACGGTGATTTTGATTCGTTTCATGTTTATCTCCCACGCATGGTTTGCCGGATCGTTTTATTGACCCTTTTCAAAAACATAAGGCGCATAGGAAACATCCGCGTTATCATACGCCACATCGATGTATCTTTTCTGCTTCTTCATTGTACTGCGCAGAATAATTGCCGCCAGCATACAAATAAACATGGCAACAACGCCCCATCCAAGCTTAAATTCCAAGATATAGAACAAGTCTCCGCTCAGGCAAAGCTCGGCAAGATAAGTCAAAAGAATCGAGGTCACAAGAATCACGGTGGCGCTCACAAAGGTGAAGAATTTAAAGGTATTCATCATTCTCCGCTTCGTTCCGCAAAAGAAGATTCTCCGCAAGAGACTCCACAGCCAGAAGCCGCAAAGAAGCAACGTAATTCCCGCAAATGCCATCAGGACGCCGTACATGTCGCGGATCGAGGAAATTCGGGAGGTCATAAAGAAGGTATGGAGCAACTCGTCTCCCGCCGTCTCAGCCGTATCCTTGGAGGCATTCCAATATGACTCGAGCATTCCTCCCTCGCCCTCAAGGCTCATTGAACGATAATATTGGCGCTCTCTTCCTGTAATTTCGCCGAGTTCCGACAAGCTCAGCTGGGCGCTTCCTACCTCGTTGGTGGTAGGATTCCATACATTGACCTGTACGCAGGGCAACGCCACGGTGATCATCACGAAGATAACCAAAAGAGCGGAAACTGCATTACGGATTCGAATGCCGCCGAAGTATCTGCGATTCAGGTGCAAACGAGCCAAGAGGCTTACAAGACATACGAACACCGTGCCCAGCGCGGCGAGGATCAAGGTCATAACCATTCCCCACGCCAAGCCGATTTCAAGCGTAAATACAGTGTCTAACAGTGCGTTTTTCAGCGCGTAGCGACACATTTGAGTGAAGAAGAAGCAAAGAGCGGGCAGAAGGCACAGAAGCATACACAAAATTCCGTCCGATCGATATTGAATGGGGGTGGTACGATTCTTTCTCTGCGCGAGGATCTCAACGATCAGCTCTTTAGCGGAAAAAATCACGAGAGTCAGACAAAGAATCACGTAAACGAGAATCATCAGCATTGCCCCGATAAAGGAGCCGCTCATGCCCATATCCCGATCCATAGCGTACAGCAAAAGTGCTTTTTTATACTCGGAAATCTTTTCTTTCTCGGTCAATTCCACCATGGCAACCGTTTCTTCTTCGGTCACTGCTTCGATCAAAATGGTCTCAAGCTCGATGCCATCCGCCACAATTTGTTCCTGAATCACTACGCCGGACGACTGATCCACAAACACGATTCCCGCGTCCTGCATGGACAGAACCGATTCGGATTCGGTCTCTGTTTGATCTTTCTTTGTAGGATCGGGAAACCGTCGATTGAAATAATCGCTTTCCAGCATTTCCCTCTCACTGACCGCGCCAAAGGAAACGATGGAAACCAACGCACAATCCGAAGCGGAAAGCTTAATCTTGTACTGGCTTCCGTCTGCGAGCGTAACCTTCGCGAAAGCAAAGGGTGCAAACACGAGGGCGAGCATCGCGAGGGCGAGAACCAGAACGACAATTCGGTTGATCAGCTTGTAGGAAAGTCCGTGCTTGACGTAATCCCACCAAGTCTTTTTTGGATCACCAACCCGAACGTTTTGCAAATCATCCGTGATTTCCTCGGATTTTTCTTGCTTTTCGGAGGGCGCATCCTCCTGCTCGAGCAAAAAGTTTAAAATGCTTCGAATCCCGAATTTGGACTGCTTCGTCTCCTGTTCGGGAAGCTCTGCCCCACATTCGGGACAGACATTATTTTTCCTATTTTCCGACATATTCGGATCCTTTCTTCATCAAGGTCTCTTCTCTGCGGGATCTCTCCCGCAGATAAGATTTTTTATTCTACTGTCAACTTACCAAGGTTGTATGTGGGCGTATAGTTGCCCGTTACATCCCGACCGTTGATCGTATCGTATACGGAAAAGCTATTTTCATCTACTTCATTATAGGAGTTTCCCTTTCCGCTTTGAGCGCCGATTACCATCACGTCAAATGTATGTCCCTCGCAGAGATAACCGTTGGAAATATACTTGTTTGGGTTGGTAAGGGGGGTAGTGTCCTCCTCGTCATACGCCTTCCATGCGTCGGGTGTCGTGATCTCCAGCACTCGTTGCTTGATTTCCAAAACGACATAATCCCCGGAGTCCATTCCAAAGTTTACCACCTTCACAATGACGTTGCCGGTATGGGTAACATCCTCTCCGTTCAAAAGGATTTGATATCCAATACAGTCGAAGAGATTATCATTAATTGCGTTGGCGGTGATCTTTCCCGCATCCGTGAGAGAAATATCGATCCACGATACGTTGAGATCAAAGACGCCCTTCTTTACCACGAAATACTCATTCTTATCAATGGAATAGGTATTTCCATCGTATTCGTGCGACTCCTGGTAGAGGTAGATCTGAACCTCCGTCGGCGTTACTGTCAGGCTTCCTGTTTCCCACGTAATCATGTACTCATCGGTCACGTTATCGCCCTGCGGGTCGTATAGCGTAAAGCTTGTGATGTAGCTAACGCCTTCGCCCGCATTGGTCTGAGAACCGCCGATGGTTACGTCGTAAGTGTATCCTTGCG
>JAZORA010000261.1:0-6205 GCA_045656365.1 Eubacteriales bacterium
GACCTTATCGTTGGTAATGCCGAATTTCTTGGTATCGAGCTTGGCAAAGAGGTAGAACGACGCGTTATTCTTTACAAAGGAAAGTCCGTCGATCTTGGAAAGCTCGCGAACAGTCGCTTCTCTCTGCTCATAGATGCGTCCGCCGGGGCTGACCATAGACGTTGGCGTTTCCATGTCATCAATGGCGGCGGGGATAACCAACTGAGCGAGGGCATTCGAGCACAGACGCATGGAGGTCAGCTGAACGATACCCTGACGGTAGTCGGCGGTCAACTCTCTCGGTCCGCTAATAATCATCCAGCCTACGCGGAAGCCGCACAGACAGTGAGACTTGGAAAGACCGTTCATGGTAATCACGGGCAGATCGGGGGCAAGGGCGGCGGTGGAGGTATGGGTCAGACCGTCCATAACCAGACGGTCGTAGATCTCGTCCGAGAAGATCACCAGATGATGTTCTCTGGCAATCTTGATGATTTCCAGCAGTACGTCGTTGGAATAGAGACGACCCGTGGGGTTATTGGGGTTGATGATCACGATGGCGCGGGTCTTGGGGGTGATCTTCGCGCGAATATCGGCAACGTCGGGGTTCCAGTCGGCCTGCTCGTCGCACATGTAGAAAACCGGCTTTGCGCCGCACATGTAAACGCTGTTGCTCCACAGAGAGTAGCAGGGAGAGGGAACCAACACCTCGTCTCCGGGGTTCAAAAGGGGAAGCAGAGCGAAGGAAACCACCTCGCTGACGCCGTTTCCAATGAATACGTCGTCGGGGGTAACGCCCTGAACGCCGCGGCTCTTATGGTAGTTTGCAATGGACTCTCTTGCGTCGGGCATACCGCGAAAATCACAATAGCCAACGGCGCGCTCCTCACTGCCTTCCAGGGCGCGGCGAATGCTCTCTGGCATCTTAAAGCCGAAGGTAGCGGGATTTCCCGTGTTCAGCTTCAGGACGTTGATTCCGCGCTTCTGCATTTCAAGCGACTCCATAAACAGAGGGCCTCGAATATCTGAGTGAATGTCTGTCATTCTGTTGGCACAGTAAATTTTATTCATGATAAGGACTCCTTGGGATAAAATGGTTGTTATTTATTATACACAAAAGAAACAGAAAAGTCAATAATTTTGAGTAAAAAGAAAACAAGATAATGAAAAAGCACTCAAAAACCTTAGTTTTTTGTTTATTTTTTCGTTACATAGGTATAAAGATGATTTTCGAGCCAGGTGTCGTAGGTGTAAATGATCAAGCCCTCCGCGGCGATGGCTTTGCCCTCGTCGTCTACCAGATAAAACACTTGCTCCGGGAGGGTACTGTCCTCGGTTCTTGCTCGCCACGTGGCGTGATCGGGGGTACCGTAGGTGAGGAGAATGTCGTGTTGTCGGTCAAATTGATGCGCTTCCTTAAAGGCTTCCTGCACCGCATTTCCATAGACAACCTCTCCGTTTCGTACGATCCACGCGCCGTCCTCATACGCAATACCCAGACGGTCGAAGGCAAGCTTCACCTTTTCCCGATATTCCTCGGTGGCGTTTGCGGGCTCGTTGTAGGTGATGATCAGATCGTAATCTCCGCCCTCCATACACGCGTTTAAATACTTGGTGGGGTTTGCGGTGATCGGAATATTTCCGTGGTTGTAGAGACGGTCGTAGGCCTTCAGCGCCAGATCCCAGGACTCGTACTTGGCGTCGCCCCGTCGGTCGGGAACGTCGTAGTTTTCTGAAAGATATTCTCCCACAGCCGCGGTAAACTTTTCCGCGCCTCTCTTGTTCAGATGTCCGTTTTGATCGGCAATGTCCTTGGAAAAATCAAAGCTCAGCTCTTCGTAATAATCATTGTAATCGATAAAGGTCTGCCCGTATTCCTCGGCGATGGCTTTGGCGCTGAGCATTCTGGAATAGCACTCCGCAGTGGTGGGCATGGGTGCCAGAACGGTCAGCACAGGGATATCGTGGGATGCCGCCAAATCCAAAAGCTTACGGTAATAGGTCTCGGTCTTTTCGTAGAGCGGGACGGAGGTTATTTCAAAGCTATCCACGTCGGGCGTTGGCTTTTTGGAATAGACGAGGTCAACGATCGTTGCTCCCTTGTGATATTCGTAAGCGGGATCTCCGTAGTTTTCCAAAAAATCCGCTTCACTTAATTCGGAATAGCGGGAATGGTAATTGAAAAATTCCAACCAAGTATCCTTGAGTCCTTCCTCGCCGCCCTCTTCTCCCTTGGCGGGGAGCATGGCTCGGTAAGCGTCGATCTTGGTCTTGGACCATTTCATTCCGTATAAGCCCTTGATGGTGGAAACTCTCTTGATATATTCGTTTTGCTCCTGAAAGCGATACGCCTCCAGAACGATCACCTTGGGGGTTTGGGTCTTGAGGGCTTCCTCTAAATAATAATAGGAGAGCCAGATCGGCTGAACAGCAGATGCCATGACGTAAGACGAATAGCCGTGATTCTCCCAAAGAAGCTCGGGAACGAAGGACATAAACGCGTGACTGCTTCCCAGGATCAGAACGTCGATCGAGTTTTCTTCCTGCTTGTAAAAGCTGTTCATTTGCCGTATTCCTTCTTCGTATTTAAAGCGCAAGGCACTGCTGCAGAGAAGGAGCAGGGTAGCCGCGATGCAGAGAAACGCGATGATTTTGATTGCGATTTTCATGGGTGTCCTCCTTTCCGTCAGAATTGGAAGTAAATAAATTCTTGTGCGTCAAACGCCGTGCCGTACGCGCCGAATACCACAACCGCGAATAGGAGTAGGAGAAGGACGAGCCAGCGGAAGCCGAGCATCTCGCCCTCCAGCGCTTCGTCAAGGCGTTTGTTTTTCTTGTACTTTTGCAGATCAACAAGGAAGAGCGCGACCACAGCCAAAAGAAGAATATGGAACTCAGGACGCTCCAGTCCCAGCGTGTAAATGCTTCCGTTGAAGATCGACCAGATATCGACCTGCGTAAAGATCCGCTGAATGTAAAGGAAGGCTTGTCCGATGGTGTCCGCGCGGAAGAAGATCCACGCCAGATCCACCAGAATAAAGGTAAAGACAATTTGGAAGAACTTGAAGGAGAAGGATTCGGTCTTTACGTGGAGCTTCTCGTAAAGCCTCGAGCGGGCGGGGAGGGTCAATCTGCCAACGATCTGGTATGCGCCGTGGAGCGCGCCCCAGAAGACGAAGGTCCAGTTGGCACCGTGCCAAAGTCCGCTGACGAGGAATACGATCATGAGATTTACGTAGGTTCGTACCTTGCCGCGGCGGCTTCCGCCAAGAGGGAAGTAAAGATAATCCTTAAAGAAGGTGCTGAGGGAAATGTGCCAACGGTTCCAGAAATCCTTGATGGAGGTGGCACCGTAGGGAACGTTGAAGTTTTCCATCAGCTCAAAGCCCATGATCTGCGCCGAACCAATGGCAATGGTGGAATAGCTGGCGAAATCACAGTAGATCTGAATGGCGAAGGCAACCGCGCCCACGATGAGGGCGAAGGAATCCATGCGCCAGTAGTTGTCAAAGATGTTGTTGACCAGAATCGCGGCTCGGTCCGCAATGACCATCTTCATAAAGAAGCCCCAGAGCATGATGGTAAGGCCCTTGGTGATTCGGTTGTAGGACCAGAGATTCTTTCGGTCGATGGTACGGATCTGCTCCAGAAGATTGCCCGAGCGCTCGATGGGACCCGCAACCAATTGGGGGAAGAAGGAGACGAAGAGGGCGTATTTCAGGAGACTTTTTTCGGCGACGGTGTCGCCGCGATATACGTCGATGATGTATCCCAGCGCCTGAAAGGTATAAAAGGAGATTCCCACGGGGAGAAGTAGGTCGAAGGGATTCTTGATGATCTCCACGTGGATGGCGGAGAGCAAAAGATTGAGATTGTCAATGGCAAAATCGAAATATTTATATAAGAAAAGAATGGACAGATTGATGACAATGGTTACGGTCAGCGCGGCGATCTTTGCCTTTTTGCGATCGTGCTCGATGGCGTGCTTCATCACAAGTCCCGCTATGTAGGTGGACACGGTGGAGAATCCGATCAGCAGAGCATAGATGGGATTCCAGCTCATATAGAAATAGTAGCTGGCTAAGAGCAGAACGGGGCATCGCAGCTTTTTTGGGACGATGAAAAACAAAAGCAGTACGATGGGGAAGAATATTAAAAAGTGTATCGAATTAAAGAGCATAACAGTTTCCTTTCCTTTATATTTAAAAGCAGGGGAACGCTCGTTTTTTTTAGAACAATCATAATCATTATATCGCAAAAAGAGAGAAAAGTCAAGTTTTGGAGAAGAAATAAAGGCAATATCACGAGCTTTGTGATATTGCCTTTTCTTTCGGCAGTCGAGAACGCCTCCTTGTAGGGGGCGATGTCCTCGATGTCCCGTGCTTTTACGCCGCCAGGTCTCCCATCTGATTGAGCATATTCTCAATGAAAATGCCGTATCCCGTGGTGGGATCGTTGATGAGAACGTGGGTGACAGCGCCTACGAGCTTGCCGTTTTGAATGATGGGCGAGCCGCTCATTCCTTGGATAATGCCGCCGGTTTTTTCGATCAACGCCTTGTCGGTGACCTTGACGGTAAAGCATTTATTGGAGTGAGAATCCCGTACGATTTCGGAAATGGTAACCGAGTATGCCTTGGGTGTGGTGCCGTCCAGCGTACAGTAAATGGTGGCTTTACCTTCCTTGAGTTCGTTTCTCAGACCGATGGGCAGAGGCTCGGAGGGAAGCCCGTCGGGGCATCTGGCAAAGATACCGTAAACGCCGCACTCGGTGTTTCCGATCAGCGAGCCCACCTTGCCCGAGCTGAAATAGCCCTTGACCTCACCGGGAGAACCGGCAAGTCCGCGGACGACGCCGTTGATGGTCACACCGACCACCGACCCGCGTTGCATGGGGATCAGCTTGCCCGTGCCTCCGTCACAGATGCCGTGTCCAAGACCGGCAAAGGCGCCCGTTTCGGGATGAACGAAGGTGACCGTACCGATTCCCGCGCCGCTATCCCGCACGTAAAGTCCCGTGACGTATCGTCCCTCGGCGGTGGAATAGGCTGGGCTCAGGGTCGTTTCTTTTTGTGTCCCATCGCGGGAATAAAGAATTTTCAGGGGCGTTCCGCCGCTTTTTTCCATGATTTCCGAAAGCTCTGCGGCGCTTGTGAGCTCACGCCCGTTGATCCTGAGAATCAGATCTCCCGGCTGTAGCTTGGCATCCTTTGCGGGATTGACCGTACCCGAATCGGTACGGACGTCGTTGAATCCCACGATCATGACCCCCTCGGTCATGAATTTCACGCCGAAGGGAATTCCGCCGGGGCAGAGCTTGAGACCTTGATACCCTTCTGTGGCGGCAGCTTCCAGAGCGGAGGGAGTGGCGCTCAGGGGATCCAGCCCATCGGGTGAGGGAGAGGAGAAGGAGAGTGTTCCGTAAGCCAAACGGGAAACGGAAAGCGTGTCCGTGGTACCATTGGCAGAGGCGGAAAGGCTGAAAGCAGAAAGAAGAAGGAAAAGCGAAGCCAGAACGAGAGAGAGAGGTTTCGTTATTTTTTTTGCCATGGTTTTTTCCTTTATATCTTATATCGTGTATATGGTGGTGAAGGGACGAAACGCGCATCGACGATTCGCGTTTGATCCGTAAACTTATCTTCTGCAATTCTTTTCGTAACATGCGTTACAATATTGCTTTGAAAAGGCAATATTTTAGCATGAGGGAATCTTTTGATGTTTTTTTGACCGTTCTTACTGAAATTACAGATAAAAAAGCCCATTTGGCGAAAGATTCCGTCAGGCGCAATATTTTCTACGTATAATTTATGATTTTGGTCTTGACTTTTTTTTGAAACATGATATAATTAGTTAGTAAACTAACTATATTGCAAAAGGAAAGGATTTGCTGTGAAGAAAGGAAGAATACAGACTGCCGCTCCCCCTGCGCGGAAGGAGCTGCGGGAGAATCCCGTGAAGCTGTGTAACGAGATCGCCAGACTTTGGCGAAGTCGCATCAGGGAGCAGGAAGTGGGCGAGGGCGTGATGACCCAACCGGGCGCCCATCTGGTGCTGTCGGTTTTGGCGGTCAATGACGGGGTAAATCAGCTGGATCTGGTGAAGGCGACCCATCTGCGCGCTCCCACCGTCAGCATCATTTTAAAGAAGATGGAAGCCGAGGGAATCGTTGAGCGGCGGAGTGATTCTGCCGACGGGCGGGCACTTCGGGTGTACTTGACCGAAAGAAG
>JAZORA010000262.1:0-12652 GCA_045656365.1 Eubacteriales bacterium
AGAACAGCTCCTGCAGGAAATGCAACGCCGTTTGGCAGCACGGGAGAGTGGAGTAGCAACACCTGTTGCAGAGCCTGTAGCTGAGCCTGTGGTTGAGAGCGCACCCGCTACCGATGCACCCGTGATCTCCACCGACGTGGACGCAATCTGGCTCTTTGCTACCAAGACCTGCCCCAACTGCAGAATGGCAGAACGCTTCCTTTCTGACGCGGGGATCGCTTACAACAAGATCTATGCGGACGACGCGGCAGCCGAGGCGCACAAGTTCGGCATCAAGCAGGCGCCTACCCTGATCTATATCTCCAACGGAACGGTAATGAAGATTGAAAACGTCTCCAACATCCGCCGTTTCATCGAATCCATCAAGAACTAATCTGAGGATCGGTAAAGACGCGTAAGCATGAAGAAGGCATTGCCGTGAATCCAATTCGGCGGCAATGCCTTCCCTTCTGTTTTTGTGTTTTTCTCCTCTCTCGAAAGGAATTATTATGTACGATATTATCATTGTCGGCGCGGGTCCCGCGGGTATGACCGCCGCCCTCTACGCCCTGCGGGCGGACAAAAAGGTGCTTGTAATCGAAAAGGAAAATTTCGGTGGACAGATCACCCATTCCCCCAAGGTTGAAAACTATCCCACCATGATGCAGATCAGCGGAAGTGAGCTGGGACAGATGATGCTGGATCAGATCATGGAGCACGGAGCAGACATTGAGCTTGCCGAGGTGACCGAGATCATTCCCGCGGACGGAAAGAAAACCGTCGTAACCGATATGGGAAGCTTTGAAGGAAGAGCCGTAATTATTGCTTCGGGCTCCAAGCACCGCCATTTGGGTCTTGAGGGCGAGGAGGAGCTGATCGGCAAGGGTATTTCCTTCTGCGCGGTCTGTGACGGCGCATTCTTCAGCGGACAGCCCGTTGCCGTGGTCGGTGGCGGAAACACCGCGCTTCAGGAAGCCATTATGCTCAGCGAATACTGTACTCACGTGACCATCGTCCAGAACCTCTCCACCATGACGGGAGAGGCACGTCTCGTTGCCGCTCTTGAAAAGAAGGACAACGTGACCATGATCTTTGATACCATCGTCACCGAGGTAGTCGGTACGGACAAGCTGGATTCCCTGACTCTGCGCAACACCAAGACGGGAGAGGTAAGCTCTCTCGCGGTAGACGGACTCTTTGTTGCCATCGGTCAGAAGCCCGAGAACGAATGCTTCGCGAATGTAACGAAGCTGAACGACTACGGCTATATCGAGGCGGGCGAGAACTGCCTGACCGATACCGAGGGCGTATTTGTTGCGGGAGACTGCCGCACCAAGGCAATTCGCCAGGTTACCACCGCAGCCGCCGACGGAACCGTTGCCGCCCTTGCCGCTTGTCGGTATCTGGATTCGATTTAAATAAAAAAGTCTCGGACGTGAAGTCCGAGACTTTTTTATTTGTGCGAGAAACGGGACACTTGAACATGGTTCGCTTCGCTCACCTGCAAGTTTGTCTTTGGCTTCGCCAAAGGCAAACGTTGTCCGTTCCACACCTACGGTGTGGCAGGGTTCTGCGTGTCCATTGCTCAGACCAAAAAGAAAACAGGGACGCGATTGCGTCCCTGTTTTCTTTTTGGTGCGAGAAACGGGACTTGAACCCGTACGGTGTGAACCACACGCCCCTCAAACGTGCGCGTCTGCCAGTTCCGCCACTCTCGCATGCCACCGCATTGCGGCAACAGATAATATTATACACTTTTTTGAAGAAATGTCAAGACCTTTTTCGAAAATATTTTAAAAAATATTCTTTTCTTTCGTTTCTCTCCGATTGCTCCCTACGATATTACAGTTTTCTCGCTCATATACTGTCTATAATCCCTCGCTCGCGCAGAAAAAGGAGGCATCATGAAAATTAAAATCGGTTTCTTTACCATTCTCCTCGGTCTTGCCCTTGCCCTCTCCCATTCCCTCTTTGCCCTCGCCTCTCTTCTTGCCGCCCTCACGCACGAGCTTGGACATCTGCTCATGGCAAGGGCTTTCGGGATCTCCATGCGAGAATGTCGGATCGGTCTTTACGGCGCGGGCCTTGAGCCTTCCGCTTCTCTTTACTCCTACAAGCGGGAAATCCTTCTTTGTCTTGCGGGGCCTCTTACAAATTTTCTCTTTGCCATCACGCTTTGGATCCTCCCCCTCCCCTCCTCGGAGTTTCTCACCTTTTTTATTTTTTCCTCTTTTTCTTTGGGAACCCTCAACAGCCTTCCCATTCGTGGCTTTGACGGCGGACGGATCCTCGGTGCTTTGCTCTCGCACATCCTATCCCCCCGAACCGTCCGACAGATCGTAGACGTTCTTTCCTTTCTTTTTATTTTTCTTCTTTGGTCTCTTTCGGTATATCTTTTGATGCGAACGGCATCCTCCCTCTCCCTTTTCGTTTTTTCTCTTTCTCTCTTTGGGCGGCTCTTTATTGCCGAGCCTTAGAAAGTGGACGATTTTGGAAGATTTTTTGAGAAAACCAAAGATTTCTCCCGAAAATTCCAGAAAAATGCCGTTTTTCGGCGGTATTTTTAAAAATATGAGGAATTTTCAAAAAAATTTTTAAAATATATTGCATTTTCCTACGTTTTCTGTTACAATTATCGCGATGTCTGGTATGGGCAGTGTTGTCTTTCCCAAAGGGGGACGGCCTGCCCATATCGCAGTATTTTCACAAAAGGAGTTTTTATGTGGAATGAAAAAAAAGCTGATCGAGTTGAAGAACATCTGTAAGTCCTATGACGGCGAGCAGATCCTCTCAAGCATCAATCTTTATATCAATGACCATGAGTTTATCACGCTTCTTGGTCCTTCGGGCTGTGGAAAAACGACGACTCTGCGAATCATTGGCGGATTTGAGTCTCCCGACGAGGGCGACGTTTATTTTAACGGCGAGCGAATCAATAATGTCCCCGCCTACAAGAGACCCGTCAACACGGTTTTCCAGCGGTATGCCCTTTTCCCTCATCTCAACGTATACGATAATATTGCCTTTGGTCTGAAATTGGCAAAGGTGAATAAAGACGAGATCCGCGCGAGGGTCTCAAAAATGCTGGAGCTGGTCAATCTCAGAGGCTTTGAAAAACGAAACGTCAATCTCCTTTCGGGCGGTCAGCAGCAGCGTGTTGCCATTGCCCGCGCCCTGATCAACGAGCCGCAGGTTCTTCTTTTGGACGAGCCCCTCGGTGCCCTTGACCTGAAGCTCCGCAAGGATATGCAGGTCGAGCTGAAAAACATTCAGACCCAAACGGGTATTACCTTTATTTACGTCACCCACGATCAGGAGGAGGCACTCTCCATGTCCGACACCGTGGTGGTCATGGCAAACGGTAAGATCCAGCAGATCGGTACGCCCACCGACATTTATAACGAGCCGATCAATGCTTTTGTGGCAGACTTTATCGGTGAGTCCAATATCATCGACGGTATTATGCAGGAGGACTTTGTGGTTCGTTTTGCGGGTCACACCTTCCGCTGTCTCGATAAGGGCTTTTCTAAGAACGAGCCCGTTGACGTGGTGGTTCGCCCCGAGGACGTGGACGTGGTTCCCGTGGAAAAGGGTATGCTTTGCGGCAAGGTAACCTCGGTGACCTTTAAGGGCGTTCACTATGAGATCATTGTAGACATCAAGGGCTTCAAGTGGATGATCCAAACCACCGATTACGTGGCACCCGATGCCGAAATCGGCGTTTACGTAGAGCCTGACGCCATTCATATCATGAAGAAATCCGAATATTCCAATATGTTTGGAGACTACTCCACCTTCTCCGAGGAGATCGAGCATCTTTCGGACGTGACGGAGGATACGGAAGAATGACGAGTGCGCCTAACATCAAAAACGACAACCGCTCCCTGCTGCAAAAATACGCAGCAGCGCCCCACCTGACCTGGTCGGTGTTGTTCGTGATCGCGCCTCTGCTTTTCGTTGCCTATTACGCGTTCACGGACGGAGATGGCACTCTGACCTTCTCCAACGTTGCGGAATTCTTCACCCCTACTTATTTGAAGATCTTTTTCCGCTCGCTGAAGCTGGCGATTATCGCAACCGTGATTTGTTTGCTTGTGGGCTATCCCATTGCCTATGCCATCTCTCGGTGTAAGCCAAAAACTCAGCGAATCCTGATCCTTCTTCTGATGCTTCCCATGTGGATGAACTTCCTGATCCGCACCTACGCCATTATGGTCCTAATTCAGGATACGGGTATTCTCAACTCGATTCTTGGCAGCATTGGCATCAAGCCGATCCATATTCTCGGAACCGAGGGCGCCGTGGTCATCGGTATGGTATACGACTACCTGCCCTACATGATCCTGCCCATCTACTCGGTCATGTCCAAGCTGGACTACCGTCTCGTGGAGGCGGCCGGGGATCTTGGCTGCAACGGCTTTAACGTCATGCGAAAGGTCATTTTTCCCTTGAGCCTTTCGGGTGTGATCTCGGGCGTTACCATGGTTCTTGTTCCCTCCATCAGTACCTTCTATATCTCCCAGAAGCTGGGCGGAATCGATATGCTGATGATCGGTGACGTCATTGAGCAGCAATACAATGCGTCCAACTACAATATGACCGCATCGCTGTCGCTGATTCTCATGATGATCCTTCTCATTGGACTTGCCGTGGCAAACCGTTATTCCGACAGTGACGGAGGAGGTATGATGCCATGAAGAAGCTTTCCAATCTTTACATCGCCCTCGTTCTCGTCTTTCTTTTCGCCCCCATTGCCGTGCTGATCGTCTTTTCCTTTAACGAAGGAGCCAGCACCTCGGCATTCAGCGGATTTTCACTCAAATGGTATCGGGAGCTTTTCCGCAATCGGGAGATCCTGAATGCCCTGAAAAACTCGCTGATCCTTGCCATTGCGTCGTCCCTGATCGCTACGGTGATCGGTACGGCGGCAGCCTTTGGCATTCACCACATGAAGAACAAGCATCTGCGTCGTTCTCTGATGGCAACCACCAACATCCCCATGATGAACCCTGAGATCATTACGGGTATTTCCCTGATGTTTCTCTTCGTGTTCGTGGGCGGTATGCTGGGCCTTACCACCAAGCTGAACTTCTGGACGATGCTGATCGCTCACGTAACCTTCAATCTTCCCTACGTGATCCTCAACGTTCTGCCGAAATTCAAGCAGATGGACAAGTCCCTGCCCGAAGCAGCGTTGGATCTGGGATGTACTCCCATGCAGTCCTTTTTCAAGGTACAGCTTCCCGCCATTCTCCCCGGCGTTCTGACGGGCTTGATCATGGCATTTACCCTCTCACTTGACGATTTCGTAATCAGCTATTTCACCTCGGGAGTAGATTTCCAGACCCTCCCCGTCCTGATTTACAGCATGACGAAAAAGAACGTCAAGCCGACCATTTACGCACTTTCTACCATTATTTTCTTCGTGATTCTCGCCATGCTGCTGCTTTCCAATCTGGAAAAGTCGGCAGACGATCGAATCAAGGCAAAGAAGGCAAAGGAGGAAAAGAAGCGTCAAGAAGCCATCCTTCGGGCGCAAAAGCGCAGAAAGAACGCCAAGAACGCGACGCAAGACAAGCCCTCCTTGTTGACCTCCACCAAAAAGTCTCCGTCCTTCTATTGGAAGATCGTTGCCGTGGTTGCTTCGATCGCCGTACTGATCTCCTTGTGTGTGGTCATCAGCGTCTTTTCCGAAAAAACGCTGACTTTGAACGTATACAACTGGGGCGAATATATTTCCGACGGCTCGGAGGGGACACTTGATACCAACAAGGCATTTGAGGAGTATTGCGCTGAGGAGCTGGGTATGAAGGTTAAGGTCAATTATGTGACCTACACCTCCAACGAGGACCTCTACGCCAAGCTCTCCACGGGAGCGGTCAGCTACGACGTGATCATTCCCTCGGACTACATGGTCGCCAGACTTCGCACGGAGGGGTATCTGGAGGAGCTGGATTTCTCCAACATTCCCAACTATGAAGCCGCCATCTCCGAGGATTTCCGTGGGCTTTATTACGACCCAGAGGACCGTTATTCGGTTCCCTACACCTACGGTATGGTCGGTGTGATCTACAACGCGAACGTAGTGGACGAAGCGGACACGGGCGATTGGGATCTGATGTGGAACGAGAAATACGCCAAGCAGATCCTGCAATTCAACAACCCCCGCGACGCCTTCGGAACGGCGTTCTACAAGCTTGGACTCGACGTGAATACCACCGACACCGCTGTATGGGATCAGGGCTTTGAGGAGCTGAAGAAGCAACGCCCCGTTCTCAAAAAGCTGGTCATGGACGAGATCTACAACATGATGGAGTCGGGTGAGGCGGCCATCGGCGCGTACTACGCGGGTGACTATCTGACCATGGTGGATAATCAGGCAGACAACGTAGACCTGCAATTCTACTATCCCTCCAATACCAACCTCTTTATCGACGCTATGTGCATCCCCAAGGGATCGCAAAACAAGTGGCTTGCCGAGACCTACATCAACTTTATGCTCAGCCGCGAGGTGGCGATTGCTAACGCCGAGTATATTTGTTACGCGTCTCCCAACGCTCTCGTTTACAACGACGAGGAGTACATGGAGGATATGGGTGAAGATGCTTATGCGGTTCTCTATCCCGAAAACTTTGATTTCCACGCGTCCTACGATTCCAACTGCTACAAGGACTTGGACAAGGCAACCAAGGATTATCTGAATAAAAAATGGGAGGAGCTCAGAACGAACTCCTAACAAAGAAAACGCTTTCGGTAAGCTTTACCGAAAGCGTTTTTGGTTTTATGTAATCCGAGGCTTTCCGATCAATATTTTTCATTTTTTAAAATATCGGCGGATGCGCTCCATTGCCTCCTCTACATTAATACAAGCATGTCAAGCCTTAGCGACCTCGGGGATCAAACCGAAATCCATATCCGCAACTCCCATACCGATCGCGCCAAGCTTGGATGCTTGACCCCATTTTCCTACTTTACTTCGATCTCTGATCTCGTCAGAATTATATTTCAAAGTAAAATCTTCCTTTCATTTGTAGCCAATCATATCAGTTGCACTCTGCCACCAGAGGCCCTGCCAATTCGGACAGGAAGAAGAGCTTACCGGGGAGAGTGGGAATATACGAAGAGGTAATCCAAGGAGTTTTTCCGTAACGAAGGGTCATCCAGAGGGACATTCCCTGCCATTGCATCCCGCGGCCCAACGTTCCGTCCGCACCGCCAATGGCATAATCGGCCTGCAAGAACAGACCGGGGCCGATGGTGTTGGCACGACAAGGAACCAGAGTCGTTCTGGACTTAAAGCTGGTCAGCGCGTTTTGCTCGACGGTCAGAGGGTGAATCTTCGCACCGATCCGATAGGGTGCCTTTTCCCACTCCTCGGCTGTCGCATAGTCCTCGGCAAAGGTAGGCTCCCAGAAAGCAATATGACACATTCTGCCGATTCCGTATACGAGAACCAGCTTCGCGCCCTCCGCCTTCAGGGCGGCGATCTTTTCGGGATAGGTAGGCAGATTCTCCTTGGTCGCGAAATTTCTCTGCGACTTGGGAACAGTCAATTCTCCCAAGGGATTAAACAGCGCATTCTCCATCGCATATTGGAAGGAGCCGGTATTCGACGGATCGAGGGTATTTCCTTCGCCGTCTGCCCACTCATCCATATTGAAGGTGTAAACATGCTCACAGGATACCTTCCATTCTCTGAGGAAGAACACCACCCATTGATACATTCCCATAGGACCTGCCGGGAAAATAAATGCGATCTTCTCTCCTCTTTCCTTTGCCAAACGGATCTCATTCGCAATCTCGTGTCCCATATAGGTCTCGAACAAGCCAAGATCCTTACACTTCACGGGCGTAAATCCTTCGTTCCAAAAGTCCTGACGGTCACAGACCGTATCGGGCTCACCAATACAAGCGTCGATTTTGTCAAAATCCCAACCACGGGGGTAAAAGCCTTCCAGAGCCGAGCCCTGAACCGTATCGTTGAATTTCATATTCGTTCTCCTTTTTATGATTTTTATTGGTTACGGAAGAAACCGTTTTGTCGTTCCCTTAAGATAGACCTGACATTGCTTGAATCCCTCGGCATAGTCCGCGCCGCATTGGTATCCACGATACCGACAGCAGGTTTTTACCATATCGGGGAAATCGATCCCGTCGTGGTCACGCATCCAACCGATCTGCGATTCATGACATTCGAGCATTGCAAGCTTCTGATCGATATATTCACTAACGTCTACGTATTCGGTGGGGTTAAAATTCACTCCCGCCAAGGTATCCATATAATAGATTGGCGTCAGGCGCGCCCTTCCCTTTTCCTTCGTTTCGTAGTGTGGCAGGGTGGCGGCAAAGCAAGCGTCAAAGACCAGCCTTGAGGTCGCCGTATGGTCGGGCATATAGTCCTCGGGATCATGGGTGATGATCCAATCGGGATCGACCCTTTTGATAATATCCACAACCTTGTCTCGCGACTGACGGTTACCATCGTAGATCTCCAGATCATCAAAGCCACCCCACATGACCTCAAATCCGCCAAGTCTGCCGCTTCTTTGCGCCTCCTCGGCTCGGATTTCGGACAATTCCTCGGGCAGTATGATCTCATGTCCCTGATTTCCGCTGGACAAGTGACAAACCACCACTCGGTCTCCTCTTGCCTTACATTTCAGGAGCGTGCCCGCGCATGCAATCTCCATATCGTCGGGATGCGCCGTTATCACAAGTACCGTGCTCATTTTTGTTCCTCCTCTAAGCGATTTGTTTCTCCGGAAATTGCTTGAATTTTTTCAAGAGAGCTGCGCAATACCTCATCGTCTCCGTCAAATTCAAGGCTTACCGCTCCGTCATAGCCATATTGCCGCAACAACCGAAAGCCTTCGGTGAAGTTCACAACACCCGTGCCGAGTATTGTTTCGTATATCAGGTGTCCTCCAAGACTTTCATAGCTTCGCTGATCACTCTCGCGCTCATCACAAAGGCGATAATCCTTCACATGTACGTGACGAATATCCTTTCCGAAATGCTTGAATATTTCAACGGGATCCACATCGACAAAGAGAGAATTTCCAAAATCTCCGCAAATTCCCACCTCACAGCCTCTTCGCTTCATTTCCGAAAGCAGGCGATCAAGCCCTTGGATTCCGTTGAAATAGACGCCCTGGGGCTCATAAAGACAAACGATTCCTCGACGGTTACATTCTTTGGCAACCTTCTCTGCCAGATCCACGATCCGCTCAAACACCTCTTCATAGGTGTTTTCCACATTGGTCATAGAATAGTGAGGAAATACGGTGTGGTGAAAATATTTTGATCCGAGAAGCGCTGCCGTTTCGATTTCGTGCTTCATTTGCGCTTCTACCATCCGGGGGGCATCCGTAAAGAGCTGGGCTCTCGCCGAATAGCAAACGACCTCAAGTCCGTACTGCGACAAAATCTGCCGCTCTCTTGGGGCATCCCGTAAAAGATCGGTAGGAACTCTTCCAAAATACTCCACTCCGTCAAATCCAAGAGACGCGGCGCGTGAAGCGGCAAATTCAATCCCCTTCTCCTCCCGATCCTTAAAAAAGCTCGTATATACCGCAAATTTCATGGCACGTCAATCCCTCATCCAAAGACGAAGCAGATCTCTCGCAGACAAAATATCCTTGATCTGTTGCTCGCCACTGATCTCACGCTCGATGGTATACGCGCCCGTATAGCCAAGCTCATCCAACCGCTTGACCACAGCAGGAAGATTTGCCTGCCCCTCACCAACTGCCGCTTGGGCGCCGTGGTGCATGGTATCCGTCGGATAAAATCCATCCTTAATGTGCGTTTCCATCACGTATTTACCCAAAAGCTCCACAGCGTCAAGGGTATTCGCCTTTCCGTAAAGAATCAAATTTGCTGTGTCAAAATTGATTCCCACGTTGTCGTATCCAATGGCTTCAATGGTCCGAAGCAGTGTAACGGGCGTTTCCTGTCCCGTCTCGAACAAAAAATACTGTCCGCGCGGCTTCAAATATTTGCAAAGGTTGCGAAGCGCTCCTACGGTTCCTACAAAATCGGGATGCGTCGGATCCTCGGGGATAAAGCCCACGTGGGTAACGATTCGATCCACACCGATCTGCAAGGCAAAATCCGCCGCCTTTTTCAATGCTCTCAATCGGGATTCGCGATATGCCGCAGGAACCAATCCAACCGTTGCGGGACCGTAGGTAAAATTCCACTCGCAGGGACCGTCCCAGCCTGCCCAGACCGAGCTGATCCGCATTCCCGTTTCTTGGACGGCATCGTTGATCTTTTTCACGTATTCGGCACTATAAATCCCCTCGTCCCAGACGCAAAGCTGACAGGATTCCAGCTCCATATCCATTGCCCGACGAAACTCTCGCAGGAGGTCACTCTCTTTTGTATAAACGATCTGAACACCAATTTTATGCTCCATTTTGATCTCTCCGTTTCATGAATTGAATTGAATTTCTTTTCCGCCCGTCGCCGCACTGTCCGCAAGGCTTTGCACAAGCCGAATGCTTTGAGCCGCGCTTTCTGCTGAATTGATCGTGTTCTCCAGCGAAGGATCTCGCACAAGCTCCACAAAATAACGGATCTCCTCGGCAATCCGATCCTTTTGGGGCAGATGAGCGCTGACGGGCTCGTCACCGTTCTTCTGCAGTTTTACGGTCAAACCGTCAAAGCTCACCGAGGCATCCTCGAATTTTGCTTCATATCCCATATAAAACGGAATGGGTCTTGCTTCGTCCCAAGAACCGTTCGCTATCACCGTCACTCCCTCATAAAGCAGACGGGAGTTTACCAACTGGCAGTGAGGAATCCGATCATACGCCACACAGCTTACAGACTGTGGCTCACCCAACAAAAACCGTGCCATATCGATGTCATGAAGGTGCATATCAATCATGCATCCGCCACATTTTTTCTGATCCCCAAACCAGCTTCCCGCTCCCCATGATGGGTATTCACTCAGTCGATCCATCGTCAGGTAGCGAAGCTTACCGTAAATTCCCGAATCCACACAATCTTTCAGATAACGATAGGCAGGATCAAAGCGCAGACATTGACCGATCATCAATCGGCAGTTGGTTTCATGCGACACACGAAGCATCTCTTCGCAATCCTCGATCGTCAACGCCATGGGCTTTTCGCACAATACGTGCTTTCCTGCCCGCATCAGCTTCACGGCGTATTCCTTATGCAGGAAGGAGGGCAGACAGATATCAGCCACTTCAAATTCCTCGTTTTGCAAAAGCTCCTCCTCATCCGTATACGTACGGACGTCCTCGGAAAGCGGGATGTTTTCTCCGCCCAAATTGATTGACATAATATTCTTAAATTGCGCCGCGTTTCGATCCATCACGGCAACCACCCGAACGGGAGCGCCCGATTTTTCCAAATGAGAGTAAGCGGAATAGTGCATTCTTGCAATCCCGCCAAAGCCAATTATGGCGACTCTTGTCTCTTTCATCGCATATTCCTCCATAAAAATCTTGCTGAATCTTGCATTTTATCCTCTTTTATTGTATAATAGATTTGTACCCTTGTCAACCATTAATCTTGCCAATTTCTAACACAATCTTGCTATTTGGAGTGAATTATGGAAGTTTATGAATCACACAAAATGGAGGATCCCCGTCTCCCATTTATCTTGCACAGTTTTCATTATGAAAAAGGAGAAGCCCTGCCCTTCAGCAATTGGCACGAGAATATTGAGCTTTTGTATTTCACAAAAGGACAAGCCATCGTCACCATCAACGCGCAACGAATATCGGTCAGGAAGGGAGAAATCGCCGTGGTCAACGCCAATTCTCTTCACGGCATTTTGGCAACAGAGCCCTGCCACTTTTATTGTTTGATCGTGGATCGCTCCTTTTGTCTTTCCAATTATTTTGACACGAGCCAAATTCATTTTTCTCCTTTTGTAACCGACCCCGAGCTGTGCGCGCTGATCGATTCCTTCGTTGATGAATATGACGAGCGCCAATTTCCCTATCGCGTACAGCTTTTGCGCGCGACGGCGCTCCGAATCCTATCGCTTCTCTCTGCCAATCACAGCACCGAAGAAAAGGAGACCGACGGCGATTCCTTCTTATTCTCTTCCATCAAAAACGCTTTACGCTATATCCACGCAAACAGTCACCGAAAAATCTCTTTGGATCAGCTATCGGAAGCATCGGGACTTAGCAAATATTATCTGGCACGGGAATTTCATCGGATCACGGGCTTCACGGTCATCGCCTATATCAACCATCTTCGATGCGAAAAAGCAAAGCGAATGATCGTGGAAAACAAAATGTCGATTGCCAGCATCGCCCGGGAATGTGGCTTTCAAAACGCATCCTATTTCACCCGTTCCTTCCTTGCGAGTGTGGGAACGTTACCCAGTCATTACAGAGACGAGGCATTGGCAACCGAAAACCAAAAGAAAAGGACGAAGAGTTAACTCTTCGTCCTTCGTTGCTTTAGTAAGCTCCGCTTGTGGCGTTATTTTTCAGAATTGCGACCAATCGGCTCGTTCCAAGACGCGTAGCGCCAAGAGCAAGGAATCGCTCAGCATCCTCGAAGCTTTTGATTCCGCCTGCCGCCTTGATGCCGATTTTTCCGTTCGTATGCTCCGCAAAGAGCGCAATATCCTCAAAGGAAGTCGGATCGTAGCCATGTCGTTCTGTGAGCCAAGGAGTTG
>JAZORA010000263.1:0-2318 GCA_045656365.1 Eubacteriales bacterium
AAAAGAGCATCATCTATACGACAAGGCGTTTCGGAAGGGAAGCCGATGGAGCGGACGCTACGTGTCCGTTTTCGTTCTGCGAGACTACGCCGCCAAGCGGCTGATGAATGCCAATCCCGAGAAGAAATATTACAATCGGTTTGGCGTGTCGGTCTCCAAAAAGGTTGGCGGAGCGGTGCAGAGAAGTCGGGTAAAGCGCATTTTGAGAGCGGGATACCGCGCGATCGAGCCCGAATTGAAAACGGGCTTTTTGGTGGTGGTGAGTCCCAGACAGGGGATTCTTGACGTCAAATCCACCGACGTGGAGCGCGAGCTCAGACGTGGCTTTTCCAAGCTCGGAATGTTCCTCGGGGCAGAAGCATGAAATATCTTTGTATCGGTCTGATTCGACTGTATCAGAAGCTGCTTTCCCCGCTGAAGCGACAGCCAACCTGCCGATTTACCCCAACCTGCTCCTCGTATGCCCTTGAGGCGTTTCAGAAAAGGGGCTTTTTCATTGGGATGATCCTGACGGTGTGTCGCATTTTCCGATGCCATCCATTTTGCGCGGGGGGCTACGATCCCGTGCCGCGAAAGGGACTTCGAAACCGATACGAGCCTCGTCCGATGACGAAATACTTCTATCCCGAAGGGGAGGATACACAGTGAATTCTGCGACGCCGTGCAGAAAAAATCAACAACGACGGCGTAAGATCCCAGAATAAGGAAGGGAGAAAGCAACCAAATATGAATATCAAACAGAAAACAACCAAGGGACGGATCGCGCTTCTGGCGGTCATCGTCCTGCTGCTGGCAACCGTTCTGGTCGGATGCGGCGGAAAGCAAGTGAAGGTGGAACTGACGCTTTCGGAGACCTTTGCACAGGCGGACGGCGGTAACCTGACTGCGGAGCAGCTCAAGAACACGGCAATCCTGCTCAAAACGATTTACGACGACAAGGAGTTTGACGTGCGCGATATGCTGATCGCGGCAAACCGTGGCCACGATATGCTGGCAGAGGGCTTTGACGATAGCAAGATCGACCCGAACACCGAAGGTGGCTCCGATCGCGCGACAACCGCGCTGAAGGTGCTTCGTTTGGCAAATGAAAAGGCAGGAGACGCAAAAATCTCGGAGGAGAACTTTGCAAATCTGAACGAGAAGGATCTGCAAGCGTTGGTGGGATGCATCCAGACCAAGGTGGAGATCGAGTCGAAAAGCGGTCTGTGGGACGGCATTCTCCGCGCAATCGGAAGCTGCCTCAACTGGATCACCACTTATCTCGGATTCGGAAGCTATATCGTGGGTATCTGCATTTTTGCGATCATCGTGGAGCTTCTGATGCTTCCTTTTGCCGTGAAACAGCAAAAGAACTCGATCCGTCAGGCGCAGCTTCGCCCGAAGGAAATGGCGATCCGCAACAAGTATAAGGGAAGAACCGACCAGGTTACCCAACAAAAGGTTCAGCAGGAGATTCAGGAGCTTTATCAAAGAGAGAATTTCAGCCCTTACAGCGGTTGTCTCCAGCTCTTTTTGCAGTTCCCGATCCTGATCGCGCTCTATCAGATCGTGATCGACCCCTTGCACTACGTGCTTGGTCAGTCGTCGGGTATTTCGACGGCGCTGAACGCTTACTACGGCGCGGCGAGAGCGGCGGGAGGACTTGGCAATACGCTCCAGTCCGTAAGTAGTACGATCGAGCTTTTGTCGGGCAGAGGAATTTCCGACTTTGAGGGAATTCAGAATTTCCAATATTTCACCAACGGCGGCGCGGTTTGGGAGTCGCTCCAACAGATCAAAAAGGTTCCCAATTTCAACATTTTCGGAATCAATTTCGGCTTGAATCCGTCCTTTGACCGATTCGATTGGCTCCTGCTCGTTCCCGTGCTCACCTTCGTGGTCTATTTCTTCAGCATGAGATTGAGCCGTAAGTTCACCTATCAGCCCACCCAGCAGGAGGGCGCAACCGACCGTCAGACCGCTTGCTCCAACACGATGATGGACGTTAGTATGCCCGCAATGTCCACCTTCTTCGCGTTTATGGTTCCCGGTATTATCGGCGTTTACTGGATGTTCAGAAGCGTGATCGGTACGCTCAAGCAGTTCATTATGAGCCGCGTGATGCCTCTGCCGAAGTTCACCGAGGCAGACTATAAGGCGGCTGCAAGAGAGATGGCAGGCAAGGCGCCCAAGGTGCAAAAGTCCGAAAGAGCGGGTAAGGTCCGTTCGCTCCACCATATCGACGACGAGGATTACGACGAGCACGGCAATTATAATCCTAAGGTTGAAGTAACCGAGGAAAAGCCCGAGGAGGAGACAGCTCCTGCTGCGCTAAGTCG
>JAZORA010000264.1:0-8561 GCA_045656365.1 Eubacteriales bacterium
CCCCGTCCGCGCGCCTCCTCGTCAAAGAGACATCCCTCTTTTCTCGCTTGTCGGAGAAGCCGAGCGCTCTCTTCGGGCAAAAGTCCCTCCGCCATCTCGTGCTTTCCTTCAGAGAACAGACGGCGGACCGCCGTCGCCGACGGAAACCGTCCCTCGCCAACCGTATCGTCACCATAGGCATCACCCTCGCGGGTGACGGTCAGAGGGATCAGGGATGACTTCAGCTCCGACATGGCTCGTAAATACTCCACGCCCAAGAGATCGTTGGCAAAAAGAGTGTGTCCCGTTCTCGCTTTCAATCCCTCGTAATACGCCTCCGCCGCCCGTTCGCCACGCGCCAACGCATCGGCGTACGCCGTGCGAAACTCGTCGCTGCCCGCTACCGTTGCCGCTTCCTGAAGCGCGCAAAGGTCACCCGATTCCGAGCCAAAAAGCAGCGTGTCACAAAATTCGGACGCAATCGCAACCCCCGCTCGCGCAAAAGACTCGGCGCTCCCCGACGACCAGGGAAACGGAAGCTCCAGCACCGCGTCCGCGCCGCATCGAATCGCCGCCTCCGCGCGCAAATACGCGTCCGCCATGGCAAAGGAGCCCCGCTGAACCGTGTTTCCGCTCATCACGCAAACGATCCGCTCCGCACCCATTCGACGGGCACTCTCCAGCAAATATTGATGTCCTCCATGCAGAGGGTTCAGTTCACAAATGATCCCGAAATCCGCCATTCCGCTTCTCCCTTCCGGTTTTCGAAAAATTCGTTATTTCTTCCATAATCAAACATTTTAAAAGAAAAAATCATTGAAAACACTTGAAAAAATACCAAATCCATAGTATAATAGGAACGATAACCTATATATTATTCAACGGAGGTATTTTGAAATGAACATACTGGTTGTTAACGCAGGATCCAGCTCCCTGAAATATCAGCTCATCGATACCGATACCAACACCCTCTTCGCGAAGGGTATCTGTGAAAGAATCGGTATGGAGGGCTCTCTGATCGAGCACAAGCAGATCGCCAAGGGCCTGAAGATTAAGAAGGAAAGCCCCATGAAGGATCACGCCGACGCCATGAAGCTGGTTGTTGAGCATCTGACCGACGCCGAGGTGGGCTGTATCGCCAGCATGGACGAGATCCAGGCGATCGGACACCGCGTGGTACACGGCGGCGCGTATTTCTCTCAGTCGATCCTCATGACCGAGGACGTTCTGGAGAAGATCAAGCTCTGCCGCGATTTCGCTCCCCTTCACACCGACGCGCACCTGATGGGAATCAAGGGTTGCCTTGAAACCATGCCCGGCAAACCCCAGGCTTTGGTATTCGACACCGCATTCCATCAGACCATGGCTCCCGAGGCATATATTTATCCCCTGCCCTATGAGTATTACGAGAAGTACGGCATCCGTCGCTACGGTATGCACGGAACCTCTCACCGTTATGTCAGCGCAGAGATGGCTAAGCTCCTCGACAAGCCTGTTGAGGAAACCAAGATCATTACCTGCCACATCGGTAACGGCTCCTCCATTACCGCGGTAAAGGGAGGAAAGGTTATGGACACCTCCATGGGCTTCACTCCTCTGGCGGGTGTGGAAATGGGTACTCGTTGCGGCGATATCGACCCCGCGATCGTTCCCTATTTGATGGAGCGTGAGAACCTGTCTCCCGCCGAGATCAACTCGATCATGAACAAGAAGTCGGGCTTCCTCGGTATCACGGGCTTCTCCTCTGACTCCAGAGACCTGGAGGACGCCATGATCGCAGGCCCCTCCGATCCCAACTACGAGCGCGCAACGCTGGCAGTCAATATTCTGAAGCACGAGCTGAAGAAGTATATCGGCTCTTACGCCGCCCTGATGAACGGTCTGGACGCCGTGGTCTTCACCGCGGGTATCGGTGAGAACAGCCCCATTCTCCGTTCCATGGTTTGCGAGGATATGGAGTTCCTCGGCATTGAGATCGACGCGGAAGCCAACAAGAAGGCGTTCCGTTGCTCCGATGCCTCGAAGATCTCGAAGGACGGCTCGAAGGTTGTGGTTTACGTAATCCCCACCAACGAGGAGCTGGTGATCGCAAAGGACACCGCCGCACTCGTTGCCGCAAAGTAAAAAAGAATAAACAAATAGAAAGAGCCGTTGCACCGTAACGGCTCTTTTTGTATTGTAACACATTCCCCCGAAAAATGCAAGAAGTTTTGCCGGAAAATATAGAGTGCGCCACGTACCACGTAGCGCACTCTATATGCTCATAGAAGATCTATATCAATTTTATTTTGATACGGTTACATTACTGAGCGTTCTTCATTTCCTCGAAACATGCGCTGCAGTATACAGGTCTGTCGTTGGAAGGCTGGAAAATAACCTTAGCAACGCCGCCGCACTTTGCGCAAGTGGTCTCGAAGTATTCACGGGGAGCTCTTCCTGCATTCTTCTTCGCATCGCGGCAAGCCTTACAGCTCTTAGGCTTGTTCATGAAGCCCTTTTCCTTGTAGAATCTCTGCTCGCCTGCAGTGAAAACGAACTCGTTTCCGCACTCTTTGCATACCAGAGTCTCGTCAACAAACTCGTCCTCAGCTACTCCGAATTTTACTTCTTCGTTCATGATTGTACCTCGCTTTGTAAAAATAGTTTTTTATCTGATCGGTTTCCCGTATCATTCAGTTCATTCAGTTCATAGTGGATTATTGTAACCGCGCCCGTAATTTTTTACGCATACGGTAGATGGCATTGGTAACCGATTTTTCATCCTTGGAAACCAAGTGCGCAATCTCCTTCGCTGTCCGACCCGACACATATAACTGCCAGATTCGATACTCAAAGCCCGACAAGCAATGACGGATCGTTGCATCCAACGCCCGAATTCTCTCCTCTTCCAGCACGCGGACGGAGGGATCCTCCGCGCCTTCCACCCCAAGCTCACCCTCAAAGAAAAGCTCACCCGACAGCTCCAATACCTGTCTCTTTTGGAGACGGAGCTTGGAAAGTAACGCGTTGGAAATACAGATCTTGGCGTATAAGCCAAAACCTACCTCATATTGCTCTATGTCATAAGTCAGAATGGAATGATAGAACACCACCGTCGCCTCTTGACGCAGATCTTCCCTGTGCAGCTGCGACTTTTCCTCGTCAGAAAAACGAGCAACCAAAGACTCGATCAACGGTCGATATTGATCCAAAAGAATCGAAAACGCTTCTTGATCGCCATCCCTTACGGAAAGGATCAAGGAAAGCAGTTCATTTCGATCCGTTCCGTTTAAACGGGAACCCATTCTTGCATTTCACCCTATCGTCTTAATGTTTTGTAAGCTTATTAAGATTTCTTCAAAAGCCCACAAATATTTATCGTACCATTTAATTATATCATGAATTTGTATATTGTCAATAGCTTTTTTGAAAATATTTTTGTTAAAAAAACACAAAAATCTGAACATTGAGTGATTTTTAACAAAAAACAACGGGGATTCTTGTTAAATATATTTAACAAACCGTTCATTTTTTAGTGAAACTTGTCAATTCGTTTTTTGAATTTTTGTTGATTCTTTCCTGCGAAATTTCGGCGATTTTGTTTAATCAAACAAATAATTCACGTTTCCCGACATCAACGCCAGGGTTCCGCGATAAATTGCCTCGGGGCGCTCCTCGAAATTCGCCTTCATCCGCTGAGCGCGGTTGAGGGTATCCACCACAATGGACTGAGAGAAAATGGTGTTTTTCTTTTCTTCAAAGGAGCAGGTCACCTCATAGCGACCGTCCTCCAAAGGAGTCACCGTGCATTTTGCTACAATTCCTCTCTTTTTAAAGTTCAGATACCGAAGAGCGGCAGACAAGGAGCGATCCAAAATGCTCGGCAAAATATCGCTCTTCAATTCTCTTGCTACGCATCTTCCCTTTTCGGTCACCACGTAAAGCTCCTCGCCGTCCACCTCGATCTTCGTAAGCAGCTCCCCGTCCAGCATCTCGTTCAATGCCTCGGCAAAATCCAAATACATCACGTAGTCGGTCTGCATCACGATATCGTTGATGGTTACGAAATCCAAAGGATAGTTGATATTTTCCATTAAGTATAATACGAATATTTTTACGTTTCTCACGCTGCCAATTGCGCCACTCATGCTCTCAAATTCCTTTCTCCTTGCGGCTACAGCTTTTCTCCCCCCTCGATCATGCTATAAATCGGGTTGGATATTAAATATATTACCATAAATTCTGTTTTTTTTCAATAAATTTCAATAATTATTTGCAATTTTCAGAAAAATGTGGTATGATAATAATATATTTACATCAAGCGAGGAACAAACCATGATTAATCTTGCAATTTTGGGCTTTGGCGTCGTCGGAAGCGGCACGGCTGAGGTCCTGACCGAAAATAAATCCCTCATCGAGGCGCGTCTGGGCTGTGAATACGATATTCGTTACATTCTCGACCTTCGGGATTTTCCCGATAGCCCCTTCGCCTCCCGTATCACCCACAACTTCCAAGACATTCTGAACGACCCCGAGGTTTCGGTGGTTGCCGAAATGATGGGCGGATCTCATCCTGCCTACGACTTTACGAAGGCTTGTCTTGAAGCGGGTAAATCGGTGGTTACCTCCAATAAGGAGGTCGTCTCCACGTTTGGCGTAGAGCTTTGCGAAATCGCAAAAAAGCACGGCGTCCGCTATCTCTTTGAGGCGAGCGTTGGCGGCGGTATCCCCGTAATCCGTCCCATGATCAACGACCTTTCCTCCAATCGAATCGGAAAAATCAGCGGTATCCTCAACGGAACCACCAACTATATCCTGACCTCTATGAGAGATCAGGGCGCGTCATTCGAGGACGCCCTGAAGGAAGCGCAGAAGCTGGGCTATGCTGAGGCAAATCCCTCTGCCGACGTAGACGGAATCGATGCCGCAAGAAAGATCGTCATTCTCGCCGCACTGGCGTCGGGCAAGCTGATCGATCCCAAAACGATCCCCACCGAGGGAATTACCGCCATTACCCTGACCGACACCCACGTGGCACAGGCATTTGGCTATTCCGTCAAGCTGATCGGTCACGCGCAGGTCAAGGACGACAAGCTGATTGCCTTCGTTTCTCCCCGTATGGTTCCCGCCACCAATCCTCTTTCCCGCATTGATGATGTGTTCAACGGAATCCTCGTCAATGCCAATATGGTCGGTGAGGTTATGTTCTACGGACCGGGCGCCGGCAAACTTCCCACGGCGAGTGCCGTGGTTGCCGATATCATTGATATTATCGCCAATCGAGACAGCGAGGTCAAGCCCATCGTTTGGGAAAGCGCAAATGACGCGGATATGCTTTCTTTTGAGGAATATGCTTGCCGCAGAATGTTTGTCCTCAAGGGAGACCGTTCTTCCCTGCCCACCGTTTTGGCAGGCAATGAAGCACGCGAGGCAGACGGCGCTTGCGGCGTTCTGACCGAGGCAATGACCGAAAAAGAAGCAAACGCTCTCGCCAAGGAGCTTGGCGACAAGCTGCTCGCTCTTTACAGAGTATTAGACTGATTCATCATAAAAAGCGTAACCAAGGATGTTCTTGGTTACGCTTTTTTGTTAATTACCTTACTTTTCTCTCGGGAAAGAAAAGTAAGCAAAAGAAAGCAAAACTAAAAAACTTTTTTAGTTGGTAGTTTCTTTGCCTACTTTCTTTTCGAAATTTAAAAAATAATATGGCAATGTACAAACAAAATAGTTGAAAGTTTCTTTGCCTACTTTCTTTTCAACTGTTTTGAAAAACAAAGCGGCAACGTAGAAACCAAACAGTTGAAAGTTTCTTTGCCTACTTTCTTTTCAAAGAAAGTACGGTGCCTACTTTCTTTTCAAAGAAAGTAGGTCCTTAACCCAGTAACAGATCGGTAGCGAGCATCAGGCAGAAGCCGACGAGGAGAGCGTAGGTTGCGCCACGCTCGTGTCCGTGGGCATGGGTCTCGGGGATCATTTCGTCGCTGATTACGTAGAGCATCGTACCGCCCGCAAAGGCAAGAGCAAAGGGCAAAACAAAGGTTGCCACCTGCACGGCGAAATAGCCGAGAAGCGTACCAAGCACCTCAAAGAGACCTGTCGCCATGGCGATCAGCAGCGTCTTTTTCGGAGAAACTCCCGCCGCCAGCATGGGTCCAATGATCACCATACCCTCAGGAATGTTCTGAAGCGCAATGCCACCCGCGATCAGCAACGCCTGATTCACATCCCCCGAACCAAATCCAACACCCGCGGCAATTCCCTCGGGCAGATTGTGAATCGCAATGGCACTCACAAACAAAAGCACCTTTCCGAGATTTGCGTTTTGATGGTCTTCTATGTCATTCCCTACCATTTTATGTAGATGCGGAACCACTTTGTCAATCAGATTCAGGCAAAGAGCCCCCGCAAAGATTCCCGCAATGGTCACAAGGATTCCAAAGGATCCGCCGTACTCCAAGGACGGAAGAATCAATCCAAGCACTGCCGCCGCCAGCATCACGCCCGCGGCAAAGGAAAGAACGATATCCGAAAATTTATGAGAGACCTTTTTAAAAAAGAATCCGATCAGCGCGCCCACGGCAGTTGCTCCGCCAACTCCCAGCGCGGTCAACAAAACAAGCTTCATGATTCCTCCAATAAACTGTTTTTTTCAGTATAACATATTCGAAAGAAAAAATCAAGCACCGCAAAAAGGAAAGCCACCGACTTTGGTCGGTGGCTTTTGGTTTAAAAAATACTCGGACGCAATCTTTTATGCGTTCGCTTCCACTGCGGAAAGCAGTCCAATAATCGATCGGTCAAAGATTACGCTTCTCGCATAGTCATCCAAAAGATCCGCATGAACGTAGATCTTTTCAACAACCGGAGATCCGGAGAAGATATCTCTGCCCACAAACGTTGACACGCCCGTCTCGGAGGTGAATTCCAACAATACAAGGTGAGAACAATTCGAGAATGCACCGTCCAGAATCAGGACCGTTCCCTCTACGGTAACAGTCTGGAACTTGGCACCGGAAAAAGCATCCTTGGCAATCGTCTTCACCGTACTGCTTACCGTAAAGCCTTGATTGGTCTTGCCCTGTGGGTAGAGCAACAGAATCGAACCATCACGATTGTAAAGCACGCCATCTTGAACGCTGAATAAAACGTCATAGCCGTTGATCGCCGTGGGAATCACAAACTCCTCAAGAACGGGAGACAGAGATTCATGACCAAATTCAATCGCTTTCATGGCAGAAGGCAACGTCAGACTGGTATAGAAGAATTCATTCGTGATCATCTTGACCGCCGTATCCGTCACAGCGACAACCGTGTAAACGGTCTCGGTGAGATCCTCTCCCTCCACCTCACTCTCGATTACCTCAGTAAATTGAGAAGGAATCACAAACGACGTTGAGGGTGCTTCCCAATTCACAGGGAAAAGGATCGTAACGATCTCAACATCACGCTTGACCTCGTCAATAATGTCCCAATAGAATTCCACACCGTCAATTACCGTGATGTTGTCAAAGTAACGGATCTGCGCCACAGGAATCGAGTTCCAGCTTGTGGCAGTTCCCGCAATAAATCCGGCACTCTGTCTGACAGACAGCGAAATATTCTCGATCTTCGTACCAATGCCGTTTTTGTCAACCGCATTGTAGAACGGAGTGGTTGCCTTAGGCGGGGTAAGCGACTGGATCATGACCGAGGTCAGATTGGCGCAATATCCAAACATTCTGGTACCAAGATTTGCGGTATTTCTTCCCAGAGTCACGTCCTTCAATCCCGAATAATAGAAATGGTTCGAACCCGACGCCGCAACGAAGTCGGGCAAATTAATGCCGGTAAGCTTCGAGCAGCCATAGAAACAGCTATCTCCGATATTCGTCACGTAATTTGCCTCAAACGTATCCATCTGTGCCCCATAGAAGCAGTTGGCTCCCAAGGTTTTTACGTTAGACAGATAAAATTCTTTTGCCTTGCAATTTTTAAAGGCCGCCTTACCAAGCGAGTTGACGGTCGGAGCGATCCTTATGATTGCATTGGGGCTAAAGCCGGTACCAAAATACGCATTGGTTCCGATACTGGTAAACACGCCGATGGGAGCACTACCGTTTGAAATGCTGGTGTAGATCTCACGTTTCTTGCCCAAAATCTGAGCGGTCGTGTCGCTTACCTTGTAAAGATACTCAGGTGTCGTATAGTCGCCTTCGATCTCAGAATCCAAATATTTCTGATAGATCAGCGTACCGTCCGCCTTTTTGACAGCGACCGACGTTGGGAACGTAAGTGTGGCGCTCACATCATCCACCGCAACAGTTTCCGCCACAAAATCCGAGAAAATAAAGTCGTCGAAGTCCTCGACAATATTTTCGAGGTCGGTATGGTCATTCAGGATGCTCACGCCACCCGAAACGAACGCGTTATAGGTTTCAAGGTCGGTGTACCATCCAAGGTTCTTGATCTTGGTAACATCCGCACCGCGATATTTTGCATCGATAAAGATTGCTTGCAGACTGGAGCATTCCCAGAATGCCCATTCTCCAATTTTATCGAGCGGACCAACATAAGCGTATCGCAGGTTGGTGCAGTGTTCAAAATATCCTTCCCAAGAACTGGGG
>JAZORA010000265.1:0-20439 GCA_045656365.1 Eubacteriales bacterium
AAAATTGTGGGAAGCGTAGTTTCTACCAGAAAAAATGAGAAGCTGGTGGGAAGCAAGTTTATGGTCGTTGAGACCCTTGCGGAAACGGGCGATGTAAAGAGAGTGGTCGCTGTGGATAACGTAGGTGCGGGTATTGGCGAGATGGTTCTCGTGGCAACGGGAAGCGCGGCTCGTATCGGATGTGATCAGGAAAGAGCCCCCATTGACGCGGCAATCGTTGGAATCATTGATAGCGGCACGGGACTTGAGATTTTAGACTGAACGTGTGCTAAGATAAGGACAAAGCTATGGAACTGAAGGAATTAAAGGATCTGCTCCGCGGAATGGGCGTGGTAGGTGCGGGTGGCGCAGGCTTCCCCAGCTACGCAAAGCTTACCGATGCGGCAGATACGGTTATTCTGAATTGCGCCGAGTGTGAGCCTCTTTTGAAGGTTCACAGACAGGTGCTTGAGGCATACCCCTACGAGGTATTGTCTGCATTGCAGGCGATCCTTGTGGCTACGGGCGCAAAACAGGCGATTATTGCCATTAAAGAGCATTATCACAGTACCTTGCGGGCGTTGGAATCGGAAATCGGGGATTTTCCCGGCATTTCGATCCATAAGCTGGCGTCGGTATACCCCGCGGGAGACGAGATCATTCTCATTCGCGAGGTGACGGGCAAAACGGTTGCTCCCGGCAAGCTTCCCGTATCGGTGGGCGTGACGGTCTGCAACGTGGAATCGGTCTATAACATTTACCGAGCCATGGAGGGCAAGGCGGTGACCGATAAGTACGTAACGGTGGCGGGAGAGGTCAAGAATCCCATGACCCTTCGCGTGCCGCTGGGTACGAAGATCGCCGAGCTGATCCGCGCGGCGGGCGGAGTGACCTGTGATCAGGCAGAATATATTTCGGGCGGACCGATGATGGGACGCTCCATTACGGAAAACGACGTGGTGACCAAGACCACCAACGCCGTACTGGTATTTCCTGCCGACCACTCCATCATTTTGAATAAGAATCGCAACGCCAAGATCAACTTGCGCCGCGCCATGTCGGTTTGCTGTCAGTGCAGAAGCTGTACCGAGCTTTGCTCACGTCACGTAATCGGCTATCCCGTGGAGCCCCATCTGGTGATGCGTGTGCTTTCCAACGGCGGACGGGGTGATGTGGAGGCGCTGGCAGGCTCGATGTTCTGCTCCTCCTGCGGTCTTTGCGAGACCTACTCCTGTCCTCAGGATCTTTCTCCGAGAGCCATGATCGCCGAGCTGAAGGCGATGGCGAGGGAGAAGGGATATAAGCCTCCTGAGGGAATCGAGGTGGCAGAGGTCAAGGATGCCGACCTGAAAAAGGTGTCGGTGGAGCGATTGACGGCACGCCTCGGTCTTAAGAAGTATGACGTTGCCGCTCCCATGGCAGAGAACTTCAAAACCAAAACCGTTAAGCTGCTGCTTGCTCAGCATCTGGGTGCACCCTCCGTGCCTACGGTGAAAAAGGGAGATCTCGTAAAGCGGGGCGACATAATTGCTCTTGCGAAGGAAGGGGCGCTGAGCGTCAACCTTCACGCATCCATCGACGGAACGGTCGAAACGGTGAACGAGCGGTATATTAAAATTCAAGCGAAATAAACGAAACAAAGGAATGCGTTATGAAAAAAGCATTGGGAATGATCGAATTTAAAACGGTTGCCTCAGGTATTACCGCAACCGATATCATGCTCAAAACGGCAGACGTGGAGGTCGTGCAGGCGAACCCCGTATGTCCCGGTAAATATCTGGCGACCATTGCGGGCGAGCTCAGCTCGGTCAAGGCTGCCATTGAAGCAGCAGAAAAGTTCAATTCTGCCATGCTGATCGACAAATTTATTCTGGGTAATCCCCACGAAACGGTGCAGCCCGCCATCTGCGGTGCGCTGGAGATCAAAAACAAGGGCGCCATCGGAATTCTTGAGACCTTTACGGCGGCATCTGCCGTTGTGGCGGCGGATACTGCGGCAAAAACCGCTCTTGTGGATTTGGTGGAAATCCGTCTTGCCAAGGGCATGTGCGGAAAATCCTACATCATTCTGACGGGAAGCGTGTCTTCGGTTACGGCGGCGATCGAGCGTGCTAAGGCAGGAACGCAGGACGGAGTGTTCCTTGACAGCTCGGTGATCGCGGGACCCGATGAAAGACTCTGGGAGAGTATTCTGTAATTTTCAATTCAGAGATTTTGAGATGGGAGGTGAGCAGCTTGCTTGCCATTGAACGAAGAAGAGAGATCCTTTCGAAGCTGACGACCGAGGGAAAGGTTATCGTTTCCGAGCTGGCGAAGGATTTCGGTGTAACAGAGGAAACGATCCGGCGAGATCTGGAGCGGCTTGACAAGGAGGGCTTGGTCTCCAAGACCTACGGCGGTGCGGTATCCAAGCACAACGTGGCGATGGATCTACCCTATAACGTGCGCGAGGGCGTTAACGTAGAGCAAAAGCAGATCATTGCCGATAAGATCTCCAACCTGATCCGAGACGGAGAGCGGATTCTCTTGGACTCCAGCTCGACAGCGCTCTACGCATTGAAAAAACTGAAGAATAAAAAGAATCTGACCATCATCACAAACTCCGTCAAAATTCTCATTGAACTGGCGGATAAGCAGGATTGGACGGTGCTTTCCACCGGAGGACTTCTCAAGAAGGGGGCACTCTCGCTGACCGGCTCTTCTGCCGAGAAGATGATCCATTCCTACTACGTGGATACGGCAATCTGCTCCTGCAAGGGTCTGGATATGGAGCTGGGTGTGACCGATTCCAACGAAAACGACAGTCTCATCAAGCAGGCAATCTTCGCGTCGGCGGAACGAAGAATTTTGGCGCTTGATACCGAAAAATTTGATAAAAAATCCTTTGTCAAGGTCTGCGGTCTGGAAAGTGTGGACGTGATCGTGACCGACGGTGAGCCCACTGAAAAGTGGCTGAGCTTTTGTAATGAAAAGGGAATTGATCTGGTATATTAATTGTAGATAAACGATACGATCGTATGAACGATATGAACGATAGAAAGGAAAGCCTATGAAAATACTTGTTTTGAACGCGGGAAGCTCTTCTCTGAAATATCAGCTCTTTAATATGGAGGATGGCTCGGTTCTCGCGAAAGGACTTTGCGAGAGAATCGGCGTGACGGGTGCCATCACCCACAAGAAAACGGGCGCTGAGCCCTTTGCGGAGGAGCTGGCTCTTCCCGATCACGGCGTGGCGCTGAAGAGACTTCTGGAGCTTCTGACCTCCGAGGAGTACGGCGTGATTGCGTCCATCGACGAGATCGACGCGGTAGGACATCGCGTGGCGCACGGCGGAGAAAAGCTGAAGGAATCCTCGAAGATCACCGAAGCGGTGATCCGGTATCTTGAGACCATCGTTCCCATCAACCCCCTCCACGGACCTCCCGCCATTGCGGGAATCAAGGCGTGTGTGGCACTGATGCCTGACGTTCCTCAGGTTGCGGTATTTGATACCTCCTTCTATTCGGACATTGAGGACTTCCGCTACGTATATCCCATTCCTTACGAGTATTACGAGGAGGATCACGTTCGCCGCTACGGCTTCCACGGAACCTCTCACCGTTACGTCAGCCTCGAGCTGGCGAAGGCAATGGGCAGACCCGTTGAGGAACTGAAGATCATCACCTGTCACCTCGGAAACGGTTCGTCCATTACGGCAATCGACGGTGGTAAGGCGATCGACACCTCCATGGGCTTTACTCCTCAGGAGGGAATTGCCATGGGTACCCGTTCGGGAAGCATTGACCCCACGGTGGTCACCTATCTGATGAAGACCAAGGGCTATACGGCGCAAGAGGTGGAGGATATTATCAACAAGAAGAGCGGACTGCTTGGCGTATCGGGTATTTCCAACGACCTGCGAAACATTACCGCCGCGGCCGCCGAGGGCAACCACCGTGCCGCTCTTGCCTTGAAGATCATGACCAACGGAATCAAAAAGCATATCGGCGCGTATACTGCCGAGCTGAACGGTCTGGACGCATTGGTATTTACCGCGGGAATCGGCGAGAATCAGTGGAACGTGCGCAAGATGGTTTGTGAAAATATGGGCTATCTGGGTATCGAGATCGACGAGGAGAAGAACGAAAACTTCCAGAGAGGCGTTCCCTTTGAGATCACCAAGGAAGGCTCAAAAGTGGCAGTTTGGATCATTCCCACCGACGAAGAGTATATGATTGCCATCGACACGCAGAGATTGGCATGCAAATAAACAGGAAACAGCAAGAAAGAAGGTAGATTTCCATGGCAAATATTACGGAAGCTGAAATCAGAAAAATTGTTGAAAATATCATCAAGGGTCAGGGAGGCGCAACCGCCAGAAACTGGTCCTCCACCGAATATAACGGAAGAAAGCTGATTGGTATTTATGCCGATATGAACGAAGCCATTGATGCGGCAGAGAAGGGATATCGCGCGGTTCGTGCCATGACGGTAGCGGAGCGCGAGAAGATCATCACCGAGATCCGCCGCCTGACCTTGGCGGAGGCTCCCATTATGGCAGAGATCGGCGTTGCCGAAACGGGCATGGGCAGAGTGGATCACAAGAAGCTCAAGCACATTCTGGTTGCCGAAAAGACCCCCGGAACCGAGGATATCGTTTCCGAGGCAAAGACGGGAGACTGCGGTCTGACCCTGACCGAAATGGCACCCTTCGGTGTAGTCGGCTCGATCACCCCCAGCACCAATCCCTCCGAGACGGTCATTTGTAACTCCATCGGTATGATCGCCGCAGGCAACGGCGAGGTGTTCAACCCCCACCCCAACGCGATCTGTACCTCCAACTACGCGGTCGACCTTGTCAACCGCGCGTCGGCTGCCATGGGCGGCCCCGAGGTGTTGGTCTGCTCTATGGTGAAGCCCACCCTTGAGACGGCGTCCATCATGCAGAGCCATCCCAAGATCAAGCTTTTGGTTTGTACCGGAGGACCCGGCGTCGTGAAGGCGGTTCTTTCCTCGGGTAAGAAGGCGATCGGCGCGGGCGCGGGCAATCCCCCTGTTATCGTGGACGACACGGCAGACATTAAGAAGGCGGGCAAGGATATCATTGACGGCTGTAGCTTCGATAACAATCTTCCCTGTATTGCCGAGAAGGAGGTGTTTGCCTTCCGCAATATCGCAGATCAGCTGATCGCGGAGATGCAGAAGAACGGCGCGTACCTGATCACCAAGGCGCAGGCAGACCAGCTGAACGCCATCGTGCTGGAGGAAAAGACCAACAAGGCGGGCAAGACCGTTAAGACGGTCAGCCGCCATTGCGTGGGTCGTGACGCCGCAGTGCTTCTCGATAAGATCGGCGTGAAGGTTGGATCCGAGATCCGTTGCATTATCTGTGAGACCGACTTTATGCACGACTTCGTTCAGCACGAGCTGATGATGCCCATTCTTCCTATCGTTCGCGTAGATACCATCGAGGAGGCAATCGAGCTGGCAGTCAAGGCAGAGCACGGAAACCGCCACACGGCACACATGCACTCCAAGAATATCGACCATCTGTCTTCCTTTGCAAAGGCAGTTGAGACCACCATCTTCGTTAAGAACGCGCCCTCTTACGCGGGAATCGGCTTTGGCGGAGAGGGACATACCACCTTTACCATCGCAGGACCGACGGGTGAGGGAATCACCTCGGCTCGCTCCTTCACCAGAAAGAGAAGATGCGTGATGGCGGATAACTTCAGAATCATTTAAGCGAGGTCGGATATGAAATACACAGAGCAGGAATTAAAGGCGCTGGTTGAGCAGGTGATCGGCTCGATCAAGGACGGTACGAGTGAGGGAGATATCCCCGTCGGTATTTCCAATCGACATATTCACCTTTGCCGTGAGCATGTGGATATTCTCTTTGGTAAGGGCTATCAGCTGACCAAGATGAAGGATCTGTCTCAGCCCGGTCAGTATGCTTGCAAGGAGCAGCTGACTATTGTGGGACCCTCCATGCGCGCCATCGAGGGTGTTCGTGTGCTGGGACCTGAGCGCAAGAAATCTCAGGTGGAGATCTCCAGAACCGACAGCTTCGTTCTGAAGGTCAAGCCTCCCGTTCGTGAGTCGGGAGATATTGCGGGATCGGCTCCCGTGACCATCATTGGTCCCAAGGGAATCGTAACCCTTTCCGAGGGCTGTATCATTGCCAACCGTCACATTCACATGAGTGAGGACGAGGGCGCGCGCTTCGGCGTACGCGACGGCGAATACGTGGACGTAGAGCTCTGCGGCGAGAGAAGAAGTCTTTTCTACGACGTACAGATTCGCGTACATAAGGATTTTCGTCTGGAGATGCACGTAGATACCGACGACGCCAATGCCGCAGGAGTCGGCAACGGCTTCCGAGCAAAGCTGATTAAAAAGTAATGAATAAAAAACGCCGCAAGGATTAAAAAATCCTTGCGTCGTTTTTTGATTGTCTCAGACATTGTAGCCGAGGGTTCTCATGTAGGAGAGGATCACGTCTACCGCCTTTTCAAAGCCGATCTCAGAGGTGTTGATGCAGAGGTCGTAGTTGGTGACATCTGCCCAGTTTTTGCCTGTATAGTATTTGTAGTAAGAGGCGCGCGCCTTGTCGATCTCATCGATTCTCTGGTTGGCTTCCTTGGGGTGAACTCCGTAGATATCGATGACGTTTTTGATAGAGCTTACGCGGTCTGCGTAAATGAAGAGACGAATCACGTTGGGGTGATCCTTCAGGATCTGATCGCTGCAACGACCGATGATGATACAGTTCTGCTTGTCGGCAAGAGAACGAATGATCTTTGCCTGATAGTTAAAGAGATTGTTATTCGATACGAACTCGTCGCTGTCAGGCGGGATCAGCTTGTCACCGAAGTTGCGGTTGTAGCGCTTGAAAAGATTGGTCTTTACACGCTCGTCTGCTTTTCCGAAGAGCTCGATGTTGATGCCGCTTTCCTCCGATGCCAAACGAATGAGGTCGTTGTCGTAGTAATCAATATCCAGACGCTTTGCGAGAAGTCGTCCAATGGTTTTTCCTCCGCTTCCAAATCCGCGGGCAATGGTAATTACAAATTCGGGCATGGTGTAAGATCCTTTCTGTATTTATAAGATTTTATAAGACATGTTTATCGAATTGAGGCAATGAAGCGCAGGAAGGCAAGCTGACCGCCCTCGGTACGCTTGAAAACACCTGCGTCCTCCAGCACGCGCTGGAAGGTTCTTCCGATCTCAGTTTTGAGAATTTCCTCGGTGTTTTCGGGGGTAAAGGTGTACTGGGGAGCAAATTTCTCAAACCAAGCCTTGTGCTTTTCGATCCGCTCGTCCTCGGAAAAATCCCGACCCTCAAGAATGAAGTTTCGCATGAGAGCGAGCTCCTCCTTCAGACGGGCAGGCAGAACTGCCAGACCCATAACCTCAATGAGACCGATGTTTTCCTTTTTCACGTTATGGACGTCGGCGTGAGGATGGTAAACACCCAAGGGATGCTCGGGGGTGGTGATGTTGTTTCGAAGGACCAGATCCAATTCGAATTGATCGTCGCGCATTCTTGCAATGGGCGTGATGGTGTTGTGGGGATCTCCCGCGGTATCGGCAAAGATGAAGGACTCGGGGTCAGAGTAGGAGCGCCAAGCGGACAGGATCTTATCTGCCAGAGAAACAAGACTCTGGCGGTTGGCGCTTCGCAGACGAATGACCGACATGGGCCACTTTACGATACCTGCCTCCACGTCGTCGTGGGAGGCAAAGGAAATCTTCGTTTCAATGGGTGCCTTTGCCATGGCAAAGGTGTAGTTTCCGCCCTGCATATGATCGTGGGAAAGGATCGAGCCGCCCACGATGGGGAGATCGGCGTTCGAGCCGAGAAAATAGTGAGGAAACTGTGCCACGAAGTCCAGAAGACGAACAAAGGTCATTCGGTCGATCTTCATGGGCGTATGGTCACCCGCGAGAACGATACAATGCTCGTTGTAGTAAACGTAGGGGGAATACTGGAAGTACCAGGTCTTTCCTCCCATCATAACGGGGATCAGACGAAGATTTTGACGGGCGGGCTTTGCCGCGTTGCCTGCGTAGCCCTCGTTTTCACGGCAGAGGAGACACTTGGGGTATCCGCTCTGGGGCAAAAGCTTAGCGGCGGCAATGGCGCGGGGATCCTTTTCGGGCTTGGAGAGATTGATGGTAATATCCAGATCTCCGTATTCACCCGAGTAAGTCCACTTCAGATCCTTTACCACCCGATAGGTACGGATGTAGTCGTTGGTGCGGCAGAGCTTGTAAAAATAATTGGTTGCCGCCTGAGGGGAAAGGGAATACATGGCGCTGAAGGTGCGGATGACCTCAGAGGGCCGAGGGGTCAGAATCCCCATCAGCTTGGTATCGAAGAGATCCCGATAAACCACGCTATCCTGCTCGATTAAACCGTTTTGCACGGCGTAATCGCAAAGATCGGTTAGAATTTCTTCTAACGCAACCTCGTCATCGGTGGGCTCTGCCGAGCATTCGGAAAGTCCCATCGCCGCCGCCAGACGATTGATGATATAAAGACGATCCTCCTCGGCAATCAGCTTGTGCTGTAGGGCGTAATCGGTCAGCTGACGCAGACGGAGTGTTACGGATTCTTTCATGATAGATCCTCCAAGGAAATGTTTGCTATCTTTATTATACCATTAAAACGCGTGTATGTCAAAGGAATTGTGAAACTTTCGAAAAAAACTCCAAATCACAGTTTTTTCTTGGATCTTGGTTGACACGGAGGAGGGAGAATGATAAAATATACATAATATGTTTAGATCAAAGTCAGGAGAACCATCATGAATCAGGATATTCGCATTTGTCTCAAATCCACTCGCTACGAGGTAGAGGCTTCTTTGTTTACATCGGCGAGCGACAAGGGAGAGCTTTCCTCTCTTTTGAGCATCCCCGAGATCGAGCCCGAGGTGATTGAAATCCGCTCTCTCGGTAAGATGAAGCGAGAGGAGGGAAGGGTTGAGATCTCTTACGACGAGACCGAGGTTACGGGAATGGAGGGATCGTCTACGGCGGTTACCTTTCTGGAGTCGGAGACGGGTGTGGTCAGTATGATCCGCCGGGGCGCGGTGTCTACCGTCCTCGTGTTCGAGTCGGGTAAGAGGCATCACTGCGTGTATAATACCCCCTATATGCCCTTTGAGGTCTGTGTGCACACCTTGAAGGTGGAGAACCGTCTTTTAGAGGAGGGGTATTTGGATCTGGATTACGTGATCGAGATCCGCGGCGCGCAAGCGGAGAGAACCAAATTTCGCATGGAAATTTTATAAGGCACAAAAAGCTCGGCATCCTTGTAAGGCAAGTATGCCGAGTTTTTTATTGACAAAAATATTCAAGTGCCTGTCGGTATCCCTCGAAGCCAAGTCCGCAGATGGTCTTTTTTGCAACCATGGAGACGTAGGAGTGACGGCGAAATTCCTCACGGGCGCTTACGTCGGAGAGATGAACCTCCACCGTAGGGATTCCCACCGCCTTCAGGGCGTCCAGAATGGCAACGCTCGTATGGGTATAGGCGGCCGGGTTGATGACGATTCCCTCGTATACGCCGTATGCCGCTTGAATCACGTCCACAATTTCCCCCTCGTGATTGGATTGAAAAAGGGTGACCTTGTGTCCAAGGGCTTCGGCAGATGCGCGGATGTACGACTCCAGCGCGGCAAAATCCTGCTTCCCGTAAATATCGGGCTCGCGAATCCCCAGCATGTTCAGATTGGGGCCGTTGATGACCAAAATTTTCATACGTAACTTCCTTTTTTATAAATCTTTTGCTTGAGAAAGAGAAAGAAGCATGGCTTCGACGGTTTTCTCGGGGATCTCCCGACTGTCTACCGTCAGATCGGCAAAGCGCTCGTAGGCATCCTTTCTTGCAAGGTAAAGCTCCTCCACCGAGTGGGACCGGGAAAGAGGACGACCGCTTTTGGCAAGTCGGGAAAGCTCACGTCTGAGATAAACGATCACCCCGTTTTGATGGAGGGGTGCGTAATTGGCTTCCCTCGTTACCGCACCGCCGCCGCAGGCAATCACGGCGTGACTTTGTTTTCCCAGCGAGACAAGGATCTCGTGCTCCATCTCACGGAAGCGATCCTCTCCCTCCTTTTGAATCACCTCGGCAGGGGTGACTCCAAAGGTTGAGAAAAACTCCTCGTCGGCATCAAAGAAGGGACGATTCAGGCATTGTGCCAAACGACGACCCACGGTGGTTTTTCCGCAACCGGGCATGCCCACAAGGATCACGTTCTGCATGTCCGACGAGATCTTGGCGGTAACCTTCTCAATGATTCCGTCCTCTGCCCGATCTCCCGTGAAAAACTCAAATGCCTTGACCGCTTGTGCCACCAGCATATAGAGACCGTTGATGGAAGGAATTCCACGCGCTTCCGCTTCCAACAGAAGGGCAGTGCGTGACGGATTATAGATTACGTCCAGAACGGCAGAGAGACGGGGGAAAAGCGAGAGTGAGGTGGGGGCGATCCCTGTGTTCGGATACATGCCAACGGGCGTGGTGTTCACGAGAATCTCGGCGTCGGCATGCTTCTTCAAAAATTCCTCGTTGTTGTTTTGCCTCGAAACGATCAAAAGCTCCCCAACCTGACGGTCAAGAAGAACGGTACGGGCGGTCAGCGACGTGCCTCCCGCGCCAAAGATCAGAGCTTTTTTACCTTTGACGTCCACGCCCAAGCGATCGAGCATAAAGGAAAAGCCAAAATAGTCGGTATTGTAGCCGTGAAGCGTTCCGTCCGCGTGACGAACCACCGTATTGACCGCGCCGATGCGCTCCGCCTCAGGGGAGATCGTATCGAGAAAGGGAATCACGGTCTGCTTATAGGGAATGGTTACGTTAAAGGCGTCAAATCCGCCGTTTTTTACGAAATCGCCAACTCCATCGGGGGGAAGCTCTACCAGCTCGTATGTATAATCCGCGATCTCGGCATGAATGGGGGCGGAAAAGCTATGACCGAGCCGCTCGCCGATCAAGCCGCATCGCAAAGAGTCATATCCTTGCCGCATCAGACGACCTCCGAATAAGAGCCAAGGTAGGAGAACTCGTCACACTCTGCCTCCAGCTCCGCAAGAAGCTGGGCAAGCTTGGGGGAGTAGACCGACGCTTCCAGATCAAAGTAGAACATAAATTCAAAATCCCGATCGGGAATCGGTCTGGATTCCAGCTTCAAAAGGTTGATTCCCAAGGCGTGGAAGCGAGAGAGAATGCGATAAAGTGAGCCGGGCTTATGGGGGGCTACGATCATCAGGCTGGTACGCTCCGCGCCGGGATAGATTTCAGCATGATTGGTAATACAAATGAAGCGGGTGTGGTTGTTTCCATTGTCCTGAACCGAGGAGGCAAGGGCCTCCAAGCCGTACTGTGCGGCGCAGGAGCGAGAGGAAAGGGATGCTACGTCACGACGGTCCGATTCCGCCACCATTTCTGCCGCCTTTGCCGTGTTTTCCACCCGTGTGATCTTCACGCCGGGACCAAGGGAAGCAAGGAAGGCGGAGCATTGATTGATGGCTTGCTCGTGAGAGTATATTTCGCGGATTTCCGAGAGAGACGTGCCCGGTTTCGTCAGCAAATTATGGTCGATCTTGATCCGAACCGTGCGAACGATACGGAATTTACGGCTGATCATCAGATCGTAAACCTGCTTGACCGAGCCGGCGGTACTGTTTTCGATGGGAAGGATTCCGTATCGGCAGAGCCCCGCCTCAATGGCGGAGAACACCTTCTCAAAGCTACCTAAGAACATGATATTCGGGAGCTTGAAGAGACGCTCCGCGGCAATTTGCGAATAGGCACCCTCGACGCCCTGACACGCTACCATTGCCCGCTCGGGGAAAAGCTTTGGCGTTTCGTCGATGGCGCGGGTGATCTCCTCAAAGAGGGGAGATTCGGTGTTGAGCTTTTTGTGCTGATAGGAGCGGGAAAGATCCAAAATGGTCGTATATAGGGTTCGGGTGTATTCCTCCAGATCCTCCCCCGCCCGCTCGGATACCTTGTCAAGCAGCGCGCGCTCACGAGAGGGATCCAACACCTGCATGTGGTTTTGGCGTTTGTATTCGGCAACCTCTGCCGATACACTCATGCGCTTGAGGAAAAGAGGGACAAGCTCAGCGTCGATTCGATCGATTTCCTCTCGCAATTCTTTCAGTTCCATGTTTCGTTACCTTCTTATTTTTTGTTTCGTTATTGATTCGTTTTTTTCTTTCGTTTTAATCCAAAACGGATGACCAGAAGAATCCCCAGTGGGAAGAGAACCGAGATCAAAAACGAGATCTTTAAATTGTTTCCGCATGCCTCGGCGATCCAGCCAGCGGCAGTGGGACCGACCAGACACCCGATGTCACCCGCCATGGCGAGGAAGGCAAACATCCGAATGCCGCCGGAGGGAATTCGGGCGGCGGCGAGACTGTACGTACCCGGCCAGAGAATGCCAACGGACAGTCCGCAAAGGGCACAGCCAACGAGCGCCACCAAGGGAATGGGGGCAAGGGCGGCGATCAGATAAGAGATGACACAAAGCACTGCGGAAAGGACGATAAATCGAAGCAGATTGATTCGTCCGCCCGAGGTTCCGTATACCACACGGGCAATTCCCATGAGAATGGCGAACATACAAGGACCGAGAATATCTCCCAGCGCTTTAGAGACGCCAAGCCCCGATTCCGCAAAGGAGGATGCCCATTGGCTCATTGCCATTTCCGCAGCACCCGCGCAGAATATGATGATCATAAAGCTCCAAAAGATGCCCGAACGGAAGACCCCATGCTCCTTCTCGCCCTCCGAACCATCGATCGGCTTGAGGGTGTAGATGGGAACAAGGCAAAAGGCAACAGCCCCCACCAAGGGAATCAGCGCCCACAGGCAGGAAAGAATCCGCCAATGCTCGATTCCCACAAAAGAAAAGAAAAGGGTGGAAAGAATCACGACCCCGGCAAGTCCCCAGCTGTAAAAGGAGTGAAGCAGGCTCATGGCAGAGCTTTTTTCGTCGGTGGGACAGGCTTCAACCACGGGGCTGATCAACACCTCGATGATGCCGCCACCCACGGCGGCAATGATCACGGGGATAATCAAGCCAAGATAGGGGGATGGGAGCAGATCGGGAAGCCACGCAAAGCCTATCATGCCAAAGGCGGCACAGAGATGAGCGATCACGATCCATACTCGCGTGTTGAGACGTTGAGAAAATTTTGCCGCTACAATATCCGACAGCAGTTGGGTGAGAAAGCTTATGCCGATCAAAAGACTGATCTTTCCCATGGAAATGCCGTAGGTTTTTTCAAAGGTGATAAACAAGAGCGGGGCAAAATTGATGGTAATGGCTTGGGTCAGATAGCCTACGTATCCGGCTCTGACCGTATGCCGAGCGGTTAGTTTCATAAAAAGACCTTTCCTGAAAAATAAACGGTATTAGTCCTCGCTCTCCATGAGCGCGTCATAGATCGCAATGGCGGCGGCAGCCTCCAGAACGGGAACTGCGCGAGGAACGATACAAGGATCATGCCGTCCCTTGATGGTCAGCTTGACGGGCTTCATGGTGACAAGGTCCACACTGTTTTGCTCCTTGAAGATCGAGGGGGTGGGCTTGAAGGCGGCGCGGAATACCAGCGGCATTCCCGTGCTCATTCCGCCCAGAATCCCGCCCGCGTGATTGGTCCTCGTAAAGACACGAACGCCGTCGGTGTCAAACTCGTCGTTGTTTTCCGAGCCGCGCAGAACGGATGAGGCAAAGCCACTGCCAAATTCGATTCCCTTTACGGCGGGGATGCCGAATACGATGGCGGAGATTCGATTCTCCATGCCGTCAAAGATATGTTCGCCAAGACCCGCGGGAAGACCGAGAACGGCACATTCCACAATGCCGCCGATCGAGTCACCGTCGGCGCGGACCTCCGATATCAGTTTACGCATTTCTTCCCCTGCCTGTTCGTTGAGAACGGGAAAATCCGATCGGGAGGAAAGAAGAGAGCGTTCTCTCTCTCCCACCCGTACAAGATCAAAGGGCTCGTCGTGAATTCCGCCGATCGAATGAATGTGCGCGGTAATGGAAATTCCCTTGGTTTTCAGATACTGGAGACAAATCCCGCCCACGATGCAAAGGGGTGCGGTCAGGCGACCTGAAAAATGTCCGCCGCCTCGCAGATCCACATTTTCACCGTATTTCATTCTTGCTGCAAAGTCCGCATGGGAGGGGCGGGGAACGAAGGAGGTGGCAGTATAATCGGAGGAACGCTGGGCCGTGTTTCGAATCACCGCCCGAAGCTCCTTTCCGTCAAGGGTTGCGCCGTCCTCGGCAACACCGCTTAAAAACACGGGCTTGTCCGCCTCCTTGCGAGGGGTGGAAAGCTCGTTTCGACCGGGGGCACGACGTGCCATAAAGGCATCCAGCTCTTCCGTGTCAAAGCGGAAGCCAGAGGGGAGTCCCCGCGCCACGATGCCGATTTCGGGATCGTGAGAGCCGCCATAGATCGAGATATTGATATGTTTTCCGTAAGTCGTTGCCATCATACAGCCTTTCTGAGGTTTTTATCAAATTCTATTATATAACAAAATTCAAATTTTTTCAAGAAAAAGTGTTTTTACTTTGAAAGAGTGACGCCCAGCGCCGAAAGATCCTTCCAGAAATCGGGATAGGATTTTGCGGTGGCCTCCGCCTGCTCGATCCGGACGGGATCATGGCAAACGATCGATGCCACGGCGGCACTCATGGCGATCCGATGATCGCCAAAGGAGGAGACTGTTCCGCCCGTAAGGGAGGGAACTCCGTCGATAATCAGTCCGTCGTCGGTCTCGCTCACCTGTGCGCCAAGTGTTGAGAGAACGGTGGAGACGGCCACGAGACGGTCGCTTTCCTTCAGGCGCAGTCGCTCAGCGTTCCGTATGGTGGTTCTCCCCTCGGCGACCGACGCCACGGTGGCAAGGATCGGTACGAGATCGGGGATTTGTGATGCGTCGATTTCTATTCCGCTAAGAGGTGCGGGGGCGACGGTCACGGCATCGGTATCCACCGAAACCTTCGCGCCAAATGCCGCAAGAAGAGAAAGAATGGCGCGATCTCCCTGGGGGGAGCCCGGGTTCAAGCCGTAAACCGTAATGGGATTTTTGCCGATGGCTCCCATGGCAAGGGGAAAGGCGGCGTTCGACCAGTCGCCCTCCACGAGAAGCTCTTCCACGGCGTGCAGACGGCGCTCTTTTTCAATCAGAAAGTCGTTTTCTTTCCGAAGCACACAGACGCCAAAGGTACTCAGAGCGCCAAGTGTCATTTCCACGTAGGGCGCGGATTCCAGCGTTCCCTCTACGTGAACCCTTCCGCCCCGACCCGAGACGGCAAGGGCAAAGAGAAGTCCGCTGATGAACTGGGAGGAAACTCCGCCCGAAATTGAAAATTCACTTGTGGCGGCAACGCCCGAACACAGAAGAGGATTGCTTCCTTGGGGCGAAAGGCGTATCCCTACACGCTCCAGCTCCTCCCGCAAAGGGGAAAGAGGGCGAAGCGGGAGGCGACCTGCCATTAGAAAGGTGGCGTCAAGTCCCAACAGGGCGACCACGGGGAGCAAAAAACGAAGGGTAGAGCCACTTTCTCCACAGTCAAGGGTGGGCGTTTTATTTGGATTTTTAATAGGAGTTACGTGATAATAGGGAGCCCTACGGGAAATCGTAGCGCCCATGGCTTCCAGACAACGGACGGTGGCGCAAATATCCTCATTGGTTTCCTCGCAAAGGATCGAGGTGTCACCGTCGGCAAAGGCGGCACAGATCAGGAGTCGGTGCGCTACCGATTTGGAGGCGATGGCCTTCAGGCGTCCCGAGGGATGCGAGGGGGAGAGGGAATAGATCATTTCGTCAATCCTTTCGCAATAAAATCCGAGAGCTTGTCTACGGATATTTTTTCAAGGCGACTATCACCGATTCCGTACGGAATCACCAAGGTGATGGTATTGCCCGACCGCTTCTTATCGGCAGTCGCCACACGCGTCAGCTCCTCGGCGGTAAAAGGGCAGTCGACGGGGAGCCCTTCTGCACGAAGGCAGGAGATGAGATCCTCTAAGTCCTTGGCAGGGCAAACGCCCATAGAGACGGCGGCTCTGGTGACGATCACCATTCCCATCGCCACGGCGCTTCCGTGGGAAATTTTCAAATTGGAGCAGAGCTCGATGGCGTGTCCTACCGTGTGTCCCAGGTTGAGAAGCTGACGGGAGCCGCGATCAAATTCGTCGGAGGCAACCACCTCTGCCTTGTTTTGCACGCACACGGCGATGACCTCCTCAAGATTTTGGCGGACGCCCCGGTTTTTCAGATGATCAAAAAAGCTTCGGTCATTGATGACCCCGTATTTGATGACCTCGGCACAGCCGTCCGAGAAGATCTCGGGCGCGAGGGTGTCAAGAGTCTTCGTGTCACAGAGGACGAGGGAGGGTTGATGAAACGCGCCGGCGAGATTTTTTCCGGCGTTCAGGTCAACGCCCGTCTTTCCGCCCACCGACGAATCCACCGCCGCCAAAAGGGTGGTGGGGATTTGTACGAAGGGAACACCGCGCAGATAGACCGCCGCGGCAAAGCCACAGAGATCTCCCACGACACCGCCGCCAAGGGCAACGAGCGCATCGGCACGGGTCAGGCGGTTTTCTGCCAGAAATTCGAGAAGCTCTATGAGGGTGGAAGTGTTTTTCGAGCCTTCTCCTTCGGGAAATACAAAGGAAAGAACCTCAAAGCCCGATACTTCAAGGGACTTCTTCACGGTGTCAAGATATAAGGGGGCAACCCGACTGTCCGATACGATGCACGTTCGGCAAACGCCCTTGAGCGCCGTACGACAGGATTCTCCTGCTTTCTCCAACAGATCCTGACCAATGAGGATCTCATAAGAGGAGGAAGCGTTTACGGTGATTCGTTTCATAAGTATACGTCCTTATTTTTCGTTAAAATTAGCCGTCCACTCGTTCCTTGGCGATCCGTCCGTCCCGCAGAAGAGAGCGAAGGGTGTCTCCGTCCTCTCGGGCGATGGCATCGCGGTATTCGGAAAGAGAGTGAATGATGGTGTCCAGCTCAAAGAGCAGGGGATCTTTGTTTTCGAGGAAAAGCTCGGTCCACATGGCTTCGTTGAGCCATGCCACGCGGGTCAGATCCTTGTAGCTTCCTGCCGAAAATCCCCGATGGCCCTGAGCCGAGGGACTTTTGACGTAGGCGTTGGAGACCACGTGGGCAAGCTGCGAGGTGAAGGCAATCATTTCGTCGTGGGCGTCCGCCGTGGTGACCGAAAATTTTCCAAATCCCGCGGGGGCAAGTAGCTGACGGATTCGATCGAGAAAGGCAATGTCGTCAAAGACGGGAGGAACGAGGACCATGGGCGCGTTTTTAAATAGGTTGGCTTTGGCGTACTTGATGCCCGAGAATTGGGTACCCGCCATGGGATGTCCTCCCACGAAGGTAAAGCCGTATTCCTTTGCCAGAGCGAATCCGCAATCGCAGATCTGTTTTTTCGTACCGCACAGATCCATCAAAACCGTATTCTGCGCCACGTAGGACGCAATGCTCTTTATATATTCGATTGCCTTTTGGGGATAGAGCGCCACAAGGATCAGATCGCAGGAGGGGATGGTTTCCTCCTGTAATGTTCCATCCGTGATGCCCGCCAAAGCGGCGTAGCCTAGGGTCGCTTCGTCGATGTCAAAGCCGAGAACGGTATGCCCCGCCTCCTTGTAGGCTTTTGCCATCGATCCGCCAATCAGTCCGAGACCGCAGATGCCGACCGTCATCTGGATGCCTCCTTCAGTGCATCAAGCACGATTTTTACCGAAGCGGCAACATCGGAGAAGGCGTCGGGGGTCAGGGATTGAGGACCGTCACAAAGGGCGTGGGCGGGATCGTTGTGAACCTCGATCATCAGTCCGTCCGCACCGCAGGCGGCAGCGGAAAGAGCCATGGGCTTGACGAGTCTCGACAGACCCGTGGCGTGAGAGGGGTCAACGATGACGGGCAAATGGGTCAGCTCGTGGAGCATGGGGATGGCAGAGAGGTCGAGGGTGTTTCTCGTGTAGGTCTCAAAGGTTCGGATTCCTCTCTCACAAAGGATCACGTTCTCGTTTCCGCCTGCCATGATGTATTCGGCAGACATGAGCAGCTCCTTAAGAGTGTTGGCAAGACCGCGCTTGAGAAGCACCGGCTTTTTCGTTCTTCCAAGCTCCTTGAGAAGCTCGAAATTCTGCATGTTTCTCGCGCCCACCTGAATGACGTCTACCTCGTCAAAGAGGGGCAGATGGTTGGCGTTCATGATTTCGGTTACGATGGGAAGTCCCGTTTCCTTTTTTGCCTTCAAAAGCAGATCAATGCCGTCTGCCTTCAGACCCTGAAAGTCGTAGGGGGAGGTACGGGGCTTGAAGGCTCCGCCACGAAGCATGGTAGCGCCTGCCGCCTTGACCGAGCGGGCGATCTCCATCATCTGCTCCTCGCTCTCTACCGAGCAGGGACCGGCCATAATGGCAAAGATGTTGCCGCCCACCGAGGTGTTTCCTACGGATATCACGCTGTCATCGGGATGGAATTTGCGATTGGCACTCTTAAAGGGCTCGCTGATGCGCTTCACCGACTCCACCATCTCGAGACTTTCCAGAAGATCCGCGTCGATCTTGGCGGTGTCTCCTACCAGACCAATGACGGTGTGAATGCTTCCCCTGGAGATGTGTACGTCAAGTCCTTGGGTTTTGAGCCAAGCGGAAAGGCTTTCGATTTGCTTGTCGGTGGTTCCTTGCTTCAATACGGCGATCATGAGAAAATTCTCCTTAATAATTTAGATATTTTTCGTGTAGGGATGAACGAAAGCCACACCCACGAAAAAAATGAAGCCCTCGCGGTGCTTTGCACCGGAAGGCTTCAGATGGTTTTTATAAATGGGGGTCTCCCCGCAATAAAAACGAATAGAACTGAAAATCCGCAACAAAAAGCACCTTTATTTTTTACTTCGTAAAGTAATAAAAATAAAGGTAATAAAACTTGTTTGCGAAAAGCCCGGTCATTTTCGTTTCTCCTTCTTCTTAGTATTATCCTTAGTTTAGCACCGCTTTTTTGGTTTGTCAAGGTTTTTTTGGAATTTTTCAAAAAAATCGTCTCCGCGAAAGCTCGCGGAGACGATAGAAAAGCTTAGTCGGTGGTATAGTTATCGAAGTAGCCCTGAATGAAGACGATGGGCGTACCTTTGTCACCCGAGCCAGAGGTCAGGTCACAAAGCGAGCCGATCAGGTCGGTCAGGCGGCGGGGCGTCGTACCCTCGGATGCCATCTTGCCAACCAGATTGCCGTCCTTCTCCTGAATCTTTCCCTTGATGGCTTCCTTCAGCTCATCACCCGACAGATCGGAGAACTCGTTGTCGGCGAGGTACTTGAGCTTCAGCTCGTTGGGGGTACCCTCAAGACCCTTGGTATAAGCGGGAGCGACCACCGGATCGGCAAGCTCCCAGATCTTTCCGATGGGATCCTTAAACGCGCCGTCTCCGTAAACCATGACCTCAATGGTCTTACCCGTTGCCTCGAAGAGCTTCTTCTGAATGGCATCGACCACAACCTGACAATCGCGGGGGAAGAGCTTTACCTGCTCCTCGGTTGCCTTGTTGGAGCCAAGCAGACCGTAGTCCGCGTTAAAGCCGCTTCCGTTGACGGGAGCGTTCAGGATCTCGTCAAGACCCAGCACAATCTCACCGCCGGCAGCCTTCAGGATTCTCTTGGTGCGGGCTCTGGTGTGAATGTCGCAACAGAGCACGTTTTTGGTATAATCGAGGATTGCCTTTGCGTTGTTGGCAAAGACGATCTCCACGTCAGCGCCGCAGTCGCGAACCAGCTGCTCGTAATATTCCACGTAATCCACGCCCGTAAAGGTGTGCTTTTCATAGCCAAACAGATCGCGGTATTTCTCCAGAGAGAGCACGTCACGGTAGGGGTCTACACCCTTTTCGTCAACGGCGTCCATACTGATGAGGTGGTTTCCTACCTCGTCAGAGGGATAGGAGAGCATCAGAACCACCTTCTTTACTCCTTTGGCAATTCCGCGCAGACAGATGGCAAAGCGGTTACGGCTGAGAATGGGGAAAATGACACCCACCGTGCTATCCTTACCGAATTTTGCCTTTACGTCCTCTGCAATATCATCAACGGAAGCATAGTTGCCCTGTGCTCTGGCAACAACAGCCTCTGTCATGGCTACGATATCTTTGTCATGGATCTCAAAACCTGCATCAGCAGAAGCCTCGAGAATAGAATTGGATACGATCTCAACGATGTCATCGCCTGCACCAGCTCGGACCTCCTGAATCTTATACAGTCTAGCCGTATGCTCAGCGACGCTTTCCGGCAGTTCAGTGTAAACGTCATCCACAAAGATCGCATCGCCATTTTCGCCATCGGTCAGGCACAGTACGTTCGGGTCGGACGAGCCAAAGAACAGGTTTTGAATCCTGCCCTTGCCAC
>JAZORA010000266.1:0-3704 GCA_045656365.1 Eubacteriales bacterium
TTGTCTTCCTAAGACCGCTTGGCCTCCGACTTCAGGTCGGCGATCTTGACGCGGGTCTGGATCGTCAGGTCATCCCAGCTGTGGTTGGCGTTTTCGGGATCGTGCTCATACGCATAGGAAAAGAGCATTGCGGGATCATCCTCCTCGTTGCCGAACACGTTTTTGTCCAGCCAATCGATCACCGAGGTGTTCGATTTCGCAACGGTTTCATTCTTATAGAGGAAAATATGCTGATATCCGTCGTCCTTCTCGGCAACCTGCATGCTGATTTTAATCTCAAGCTCGGTATAGCCGGCGCGGGACAGATCGGTCAGATTGTAATCGTCCGAAAGATAGATGATATCCATGGGATTGTTCTCTCTTCCGCCATCGGTTACGGTAATCTTGTCCTGTCGAACGGCGTAGGTCTTTTCCTCAACCTTGATCCATTTCGCATAAGCAACGCCCGCCTTTTCCTGCTCCTTGGTTACCGTGGAGGCAGTCATGTATTGGGTATACTCGGCATCGGCGTACCATCCGGCAAACTCATAGCCCTCTCTGGTAGGCTTGGTGGCAAGAAGACTCTTCATATCCTCGATCTTCTCCTCGGCAATCGTACCCGCTTCCAGGTTGATCACCAGCTGCTTCTGACAACCGGCAAGACAACAAACCATCGTTGCGGAAAGCAAAAGAAATGCTAACAGTCGTTTTTTCATAAAAAGTCCTTTCCGAGCAAACGCTCCTCTTCATTAAGTGTAGTATAGCACGCCTTGAGTCGTTTGTCAAGGTAAAACGGATACAAAAGGAGGAACAGACCGATGGTCTGTTCCTCCTTTTCGGGAAACGAAATTTATCGAATAAAGTTGGTACGCAGTTGCTTTTCCTCCGCGGGAAGACCGTACTTCTCCTTGCCAAGCGCCACGCTCCGCATCAGGAATACCATGTTCTCCGCCAAGGTCCGCATGGTCTGGAGTCCCTCCGCGTCACCTGCCGCCTCACCGGGCTTTGCTCCGTGGATCAGGTTCCAGTACTGGCTGGTGGCAATGGGCATACCGCAGATGGTAAAATACTTATTGAGCTGATCAAACGCCGCCGTACAGCCGCCGCGACGGGCAACCACAACTGCCGCGCCCACCTTTCCCCGCTTGTCAAAGCGAGTGCTGTAAAAGAGCCGATCCATCAACGACACAAGAGTCCCGTTGGGGGCGGCATAGTACACGGGGCTTCCCACCACCATGCCGTCGCATTCAGCCAGCTTCTCCGCCAGAGAGTTGACGATATCGTCGTCAATGGCACATTTCTTGTTTTTATAGCAGGTACCGCAGCCAAGACAGCCGCGAATCGCCAGATGTCCTACGTGGACCATCTCCACCTCCACGCCCTCTCGGTCAAAAACCTTCTTCATTTCCTCCAGAGCCGTGGCGGTATTGCCGTTTGCCTTGGGGCTTCCGTTGAGCATCAAAACCTTCATATCCGTTCCTTCCTTTCTTCGATCCCGAAGCTTAAATACTGATCACGCCAAAGGCGTTCAGCACCGAGGACACGAGAATCAATAAAATACAAATGGGCGCGATATAGCGGATCATCACCGAGAAAAGCTTTCTTTCCTTAAATACGCCATCCTGCGCCACCTCTTCCTCAATGGACTTGCAGCCGACGAAATAGCCGACAACCAGACACGTGGCAAAAGCAACGATGGGCATCATCACGCTGTTGCTGACAAAGTCAAAGAGATCCAAAAGCTGCATGCCGAGAACCTTAGCCTCCGACCATACGCTATATCCCAGCGAGGACGGAATCCCAAGGAGCAGGCTGATTCCAAGCACGATCAAGCAGCTTGTCCGTCTGCCCAGCTTCAGCTTGTCCTGAACGATGGAGACCACCGTTTCCATCAGGGAGATGGACGAGGTCAAAGCGGCAAAGAATACCATCACGAAGAAGGCAAAGCCGATCCATCGACCCGCGGGCATGGACTCAAAGATCTTGGGAAGGGTCACAAACATGAGTCCGGGCCCCTGACCGAGCGCCGATTCGTCGCCGCCCGAGAAGGCAAAGACCGCGGGAATGATCATAAGACCCGCAAGGAAAGCGATTCCCGTGTCAAAGACCTCGATCTGCTTAACCGATTTGGTAATGCTGATATCCTTCTTCATATACGAGCCGAAGGTGATCATGATTCCCATCGCCAACGACATGGAGTAGAAGAGCTGACCCATGGCGGCAACCACCGTCATAATCGAAAACTTAGAGAAATCGGGCTTGATGTAGTAGATCACGCCCTCCCATGCGCCCTCCATGGTACACATGGTAAAGATCGAAATGGCGATAATCAGAACCACCAGCACGGGCATCATCACCTTGCTGACCTTCTCGATTCCCTTGTTTACGCCAAAGAGAACCACCAGCGCCGTCAGAGCGATAAAGAGCGCGAACCAGAGGATCGGCTCACCCACCAGGGAAATATAGTTGCCGAAATAGGAGCTGTCCGCCATGGCACTTCCCTCTCCGGCAAGGAAGCCCACCATATATTTCATGACCCAACCGCCGATGACCGAATAGTAAGGCAGAATGATCACGGGAACAATCGAGGCAAGAATTCCCACAAAGGAGAAGCGCTTGTCCAGCGCGCCAAACGCGCCCACCGCGCTCAGCTTGGTCTTACGACCAAGGGCGATCTCGGCAACCATCAAGGAAAATCCGAAGGTCACCGACAAGGCGATATAAACGAGAAGAAACACTCCCCCGCCGTACTTTGCCGCAAGATACGGAAAGCGCCAAATATTTCCGAGTCCCACCGCCGATCCCGCCGCCGCAAGGACGAAGCCGATCTTACCGGTAAAGGAGCTTCTGTTTGAATCCATAGTATGTCTCCCTTCAAAAAGGCTGTAATTTCTTCTTATTATACCATATTCAGACGGCTTTTTCAACCGAGTACGAAAATTTTATCCACAAAAAAAACATAGCCGCGAGATACACTCGCGGCTATGCCGTTGTTATGATTGCTATGATCAGAACATCATCGAACCCAGCATCGAGCCAAGCACGATTCCGTAAATTACCGAGAGGGCGAGGCTGACACAAAATCCGATGAGCGCGCCTTTTCCTGCCGATTTTGCCTTCTTGGGAGCCTTATCCTTGTTCAGCAAATACAAAATCAAGCCAACCAACGGAAAGAAAAAGCCTAAAACGGCAAATCCCGTGCTGGGGGCGTCTTCCTCCTGAACCGCTACGGTCGGCGCAACCGAGCAACCGCATGCGGGGCAGATTACCGCCTCGTCTACAAGCTCTTTTCCACATTTTGAGCAATACTTCATTGTCTTTTCTCCTTTTTGGTTTTTAGTCCCACTTTTTACGGATTGTTCCATTTGGGATCATTTTCATTATAAGTTTATTTTGAAATTTTGTCAATATCTTTTTCGCATATTCTTCCAAGCAATAACAAAAACCGGCAATAAAAATCCCCCCGTATAACCGGGAGTATTTCATTTTCGGGCATAGCCCGAAGACCACCGACTGTGCACAAGTGCGCCGTACATTGGACTGCCGAGCCGCTCAATTGTTACTTGCTACCCGTAAACGGGTTACGCAAATAGCCTTCCTCCGGGAGGAAGGGGGACCGCTTGCGGTGGAAGGAGCAAGCGAAACTTTAACGTTTTCTCTCGCCTCATTATAACTGCTTCATTGAGGTTGCGCATTCTCCCTCAGTCTCGCATACGCTCGACAGC
>JAZORA010000267.1:0-6154 GCA_045656365.1 Eubacteriales bacterium
CCCCGTGAAAATCCAAATGATCCCGCGTTAGATTGGTAAAGACCGCCGTCTCAAAGGTGATCGCCGCCACTCTCTCAAGAGCTAGGGCGTGGGAGCTGACCTCCATAAAAACGCTTTCGACTCGATCCTCGACCATTTGCGCCAAGGCGGCGTACAGATACTCAGGATCGGGTGTAGTCATATTGGAATGCTCGTCATCCCATTCAAGAGAAAGCCGTCTTCCACCCGTAGAATAACAGCCAAGCGTACCGATCATTCCGGAGGGAATGCCTGCCGCCTCAAAAATCCGATAAAGAAGCGTTGCCGTCGAGGTCTTTCCATTGGTTCCCGTTATGCCAACAAGCTTTAATTTGGACACAGGATCACCATACCAGACGTTATAGAGCAAAGCAGATGCTCGTCTCGTGTTCTCAAGCACAATCCATGCTGCGGCACCACCCACACACGCCTCACGCACACGCTCTGCTACTATAACTTTCGCTCCGGCTTTGATCGCATCATTCACGAAATGATGACCGTCCGTCCGCCCACCCCTCACGCAGAGAAACAGACTTTCGGGCGTCACTTTCCTTGAATCGGTGACGATATTTTTGATTTCAATATCTCCCAGCTCGGGAGGATAGGATAGCTCGGCTTTGCCGAACAATTCCGACAGCTTCATACACGCCTCCGAAGTGAAATTTTTACTTTCAACTTCCTTGGCGCCATGCGTCAATTAATCTTCCAGGTAGTCATCGCTGACTAAATCACGGAAATAGAGGGTCACGACCGTTCCCTTCGCCACCTTTGTTCCCGCTTCATGAGACTGGGAATAAACCTTGGCGCCCGTTCCCGACATGTGATTTGCCGTTCCCATGATGCGCACGTTTAAGCCCGCTCCCATCAGCTTGGCATTTGCCTGTACGGCGTTCATGCCGCTCAGATCGGGAACCTCCACCATGTCGGTCTTGACGTCGTCTCCTACGTAAAGAATCACCTTACCCGAGGACTTTTCCACACGGCTATAGGCGGCGGGGCTTTGCTTGGAAACCACGCCATCGAGGGAGCTCGATCCAACAATCTCGTATTTCAGTCCCGCCTTCTCGATCTTCTCGATCGCCTCGGCAAGGGTCTTATTCTTACAGTACGGAACGCTGACCGCCATCTTTGCCTGCTCAGACTCGGTATAGATCGGCTCAACGCCCATGTACGGAAGAATATTCTCCAACGCGTTGGAAATATAGGGCGCGGCTACGGTGCTTCCGTAAAGCACACCCTTTCTGGGTTCGTCTACAATAATAATGATCGCGATCTCGGGATCGTCCGCAGGAGCGAACGCCACGGTCGAGCAAATGTAATCGCCCTCTTGGGCGCCCTCACCCTTTTTCTCGGAGGTACCCGTTTTTGCCGCTACGCGGTATCCTGCCACGTATGCGTTCTTCGCACCGCCGTTGCCAGAAACACCGTCCTCAAGGATATCACGAAGGGTTTCGCACACGTCCTCGCTGACCACTCGACTCTTGACCTCAACCTGATGCTGATAAATCACGTTTCCTGCGTTGTCGGTGATCTGATCTACAAGATAGGGCTTCATAAGCGAGCCGCCGTTGGCTACTGCCGAAACGGCACAGATCTGTTGCAGGGGAGTTACGTTAAAGTTCTGTCCAAATGCGTAGATCGCCAGATCCAAGCCCGACATTTCGGAAGCAAAGATACTGTTTCCCTCGCCGGGAAGATCCACGCCTGTTTTTTCCTTATATCCAAATGCCTTGACGTATTGCTGATAGGTATCGACCCCCACCAGCTCTCCAAGGGTCATAAACCAAACGTTACAGGACTGCTGCAAGCCCTCGGAAAAGCTGATCGATCCATGTCCCTGCACCTTATGACAGTGAATGGTCTGCCCAAGCACCACCTTGTGTCCCGGGCAATGAACCGAAGCCGGCATTTCCTCTTTTTTCTCCTCCAGCGCCATGGCGGAGGTAATGATCTTAAAGGTTGAACCGGGGATATAGCTCTCGGTCACCGCTTTATTCGACCACATTTCGGTCAAAAGCTCTCGCTGGAGATCGGCATATTCGTCCGATCCCTCGGAGAATCCGCTATTTTTTAAGGTCTCCTCAGAAAGCGCATCCAGCTTCCACGGATCGTTCAGATTAAAGGGGGAGGAGGTCGCCATGGCGAGAATCGCTCCCGTTTTCACATCCATTACGATACCGCAGGCGCGGTTGGTTGCGCCATGGTCGATGACCGTTTGCTCAAGCTGTTCCTCAAGAAAGCTCTGCACGGTGGTATCGATGGTGGTCTTCAGGTGATATCCGTCGATCGCCTCAATATAGCTGGAATAATCAAAGGGCATTTCGTTCCCGTAGGAGTCTCTAGCCTTGATGTAGTATCCGTCCACACCCTTCAGGTATTCGTCATACTGATACTCAAGACCGTAAAGTCCCACCCCGTCGCTACTGGTAAAGCCGATCATGTGCGCGCCAAGACTATCGTTCGGATAATAGCGCGTGCTCTGCGCCTCCAGATATATCATGGTCTCAAGGTCATGCTCCGCGATATACTCGCGAATGGTATCTGCCGTATCCTCGTTTACCTTACGCTGAATGGTACGGTCCAGATACTGGGTATATTCGGTCACCTGCTTGTGAACCGAATCGTAGCTGATCCCAAGAATCTCCGAAAGTCCGCGGGATACGATATCGGCGTAGTTTGTGGGATCTCCCTCCTCCAGATCGTCCTGAGCACTTTGAATGCCCGAGGGAGAAACGAACACGCGGTACGTTGTAATATTGGTCGCCAAAACGTTTCCGTTTCGGTCGTAAATCTTTCCTCGGTCCGCAGGCACGGGTGACTCGGTGGTCATCTGGTTGAGAACCTTGGTTTGATATTTTTTGAAATCCACCGTCTGAATGAGAAGAATTCTCCCAAGAAGAACCGCAAACACGGCAAAGATGGCGATGCCAAGCCATGTGGAGCGGCGAACCGCCTCCGTACTGATCATTTTCCTTGCCATGGACTTCTCCTTCCCTTCGGATTTCTCTTGAAACTATATCATTTTATGAGAAGTTCAGGTTTTATATTCGTCAGTTTAACTCGATACCAAAGGATGCAAGAAGCGTGGCAAGACCCACGTTTTCATCCTGATCCTCGTCGTAAATAATGATCTGTTCCTCTCCGTTTACCGTGATATACTCGTTGTCGGCGTATTGTCTTGGGATCATACCCAGGCTCTTTGCCTCGGCCTCGATCTCGTCGACGTTATATTTCAGATCAAGCTTTCCTTCCAATTCGTTCTGCTTTGCCTCCAGCGTTGCGATGGTGCTGTTCAGCTCACCGATCTCGCCCGCTGCCGTGCCCAGCATCACCGAACCGCTTACGATCAAACCAAGAGAGATCGAAAAGACTGCGATTCCCGACATTGCTGCCGCGGGAATGCGGAAGCGGGTTCCTTCTGCCCGTCCTTCCCTTCTCTCCATGGGAAGCCATTTGTTCTTAAGCTCGATTAACGCCGACCACGTGCTTCTTAAATGACCCTCCTTTCCGTTGGAATCGGAGCGGGTCAATCCCCGATTTCCCGAGCCCTGTCCCTTACGCTCCGGAACAGCGCTGTTTTCCATAACGCCCAGCTCCTCCTTTGCCGTGTGGGGCATGTAGAAAGCGCGGCGATGCTTGAAATACCGAACAAAGTCGTCGGAGGTCATGTATTTGCTACCGTTATAATTGCCACTGCGGTACTGATCGGCTATTTTACTTCTCGCGTCAAACAAAACGTAAGACTCGGGCGCAATCGCTCGGGTAGATTCCTCACGTCTCGTCTGCAATGCCACATCGGACTTCACGTTCAGCGAGATACCTCTATCCTTGTATCTCTCGCGCAGCTCGGACAGACAACGATCGTAAGAATCGTTCATACGTTCAACAGCCATCATGTACCTCCTAAAATTTCTTTATCTTTTAATCTCTAAAATCCTTCAATACTCACTTAAATCTTTTCCGCCACTCTCAGCTTGGCGCTTCGGGAGCGGGGGTTTTCCGCCAGCTCTGCGGCGCTCGGCAGAATGGGCTTTTTGTTTACAAGCTTCAGAATCGGCTTCCGTCCGCAAACGCAGATGGGAAGCTCCTTGGGACAGACGCAACCTCGTCCGAGATCCGCAAAGGTCTGCTTCACAATGCGATCCTCCAGGGAATGGAAGGTGATAATCGCCACTCTTCCGCCCGGCTTCAAGAGAGACACCGCATCGCGAATGGCGGGCTCGATCACGTCAAGCTCCGAATTGACCTCGATCCGAATCGCCTGAAAGCTCCGCTTGGCAGGATGATGTCCTCCCTCACGGGCTGCGGGGGGCATGGAACGTTTAATGAGGTTGCTCAGCTCTGCCGTCGTCTCGATGGGATGCTTGGCTCGCTCCCTGACGATCGACGCCGCAATGGCGGGAGCAAACCGTTCCTCGCCGTATTCGTATAAGATCTTTTTCAGTCTCGCCTCCGAGTATCCGTTGACCACCTCGTAGGCACTGAGAGATTTCCGCTTATCCATGCGCATATCGAGAGGCGCATCGGCACTATAGGAAAATCCTCTCTCGGGGGTATCCAGCTGATAAGAGGAAACGCCAAGATCCAACAGAAGTCCGTCGATTCCGTCGATTCCCAACTCTCGGCACACCGCGGCGATCTCGCAAAAGTTATTGCGAACCACCTGTGCTCTCTCCCCCAAAGGAGCAAGTCTTGCTCCCGCTGCCGCGATTGCCGCCTCGTCCTGATCGATCGCGATCAAGCGTCCGCTCTGCAGTCGGGATGCGATTTCGTAGGAATGTCCGCCTCCGCCGGCGGTTCCGTCTACGTAAACACCGTCGGGCCGAATCGCCAAGCCCTCGATGCATTCATCCAGAAGCACCGAACGGTGAGAAAAGTCAATTTTTTGAATCTCGCTCATTACAGTCCGTAGGATTCCAGAAGTTCCTTCATGCTGCCAAGGTCCTCATCCTCGACCATTGCCGCATAATTCACATCGGACCAGATCTCCGCGTAGCCGCCACAACCGACAACCACCGCATTTTTCGTAATTTCCGCATAACCGATCAGATCGGGCGTCAGAACGATTCTACCCTGCGCATCAGGCGTCACCTGCGCGGCATTTCTGCTGAGCGCACGGATAATACGGTCCTTATCCTTTCCCTCAAGAGAGGTAATCGGCTTGATATACTCTTTCCATTCCTCGGTGGAATGGACGCGAAGACACTTTTCACGAATGCTCTTGGCAACCACGAAGCTTTCTCCCAGCTCTTCTCTGTGCTTGGCGGGGATAAAGATTCGGTTTTTGGGATCTAAGCTATGCTTATATTCACCGGACAGCATCGGGGGACCTCCTTTCGCGGATCGTAATCAACATCGTATATAAATTCGGATTTCGCTTGTTTGAATGGGTGAAATTCTCTTGGGAAGCTATGCTTTGGCGTGTTTCATGCTCTTTTGGGCGTCTTTTTCAACACTTTGCCACACTTCGCTCCACTTTTCACCACTGTGCTATTATTATAAAACACTTTTATAAATAGTGCAAGAGGTATTTGAAAAATTTTTTTAATTTTTTTCAAAATTTTTGATTTTATTTTTCAAAAAAACCGATTTTTCTCCTTTCGGACAGAAAAATCGGCAATTTTCTTTGACGTTTTACAGTTATTTACAAAAATTCAATCTTTTATCTCTCCTCTCTCTTCTTCTTTCCCCTTTATGACGACATTCCCCGCATTTCCAATAACCATTCAGGATAAAAAAAGAGTACAGGGCGAAGCCTGCACTCTCATATTCTATTGAATTACTTCCTCACGAAGTCCACCGATCGCCTTATTTCATAAGCTCGTCTGTGAGACGGATAATTTCAGGGGCGAGCTTTTTGCGCTTAGCCTTTACGATCGCGTTATGGATCGGATAGGCAAGGCTTGAAAGGACACCGCCCACAACGCCTATGATAATGCCGAGCGTCACATCCATATTGCCATACAGCCCCAGAATCTCTCCAATCTCGGTCATACAAAGGCTCATGCCAAAGCCGAGAATCAGCGTACCCAGGATGCCAACCACGAGTGCGATTGCCTGTGCCGTATTGGTAACGCTCGCATCCAGGCGGCGGAGTCGTTCCATCTTATCCTCTGTTTCAGTGGGAGGTGTATAT
>JAZORA010000268.1:0-8034 GCA_045656365.1 Eubacteriales bacterium
ATCTTTCCTACCGGGGTGTGGATGATGTTGGTACGGGGGTGAACAGTATTACCGTTGAGTTTGGGAATACCGCTTATTATGTTAAAGGAAATTGTTTGATTGAACCGGCAACGAAAACACTGGTAATCGGTTGCGATAATAGTGTGATCCCTGCGGACGGAAGTGTTACAAGAATTGGTGAATTTGCATTTGATTATTGTGAGTCAATAGAAAGTCTTATAATTCCTAATGGAATTAGGAGAATCGAATATTGTGCCTTTTCTAACCTTGCTTCTCTTAAAACTCTTGTCATTCCGGAAAGTGTAGAATATGTTGATTATCATGCTTTTTCGTATTCCTCTTCTATGCTTGAAAGCATTGTGGTGGCGGAAGAAAATCGTTATTACGATAGCAAGGGAAATTGTCTGATTGAAAAAGAGACTCAAACGCTGGTTCTCGGTTGCAAGAACAGCGTGATTCCCACGGACGGAAGTGTGAAGAGTATTGGCGAGTGGTCGTTTAACTCGTGCCAAGATCTTGTAAGCATTAGTATTCCAAAGAGCGTGAAAAATATCGGAGACTTTGCATTCAGTAACTGTACGTCCTTGACCGACATTTATTACGGGGGGAATGAAGGTGAATGGGAACAGGTGGAAAAAGGTTATATGGCGATCCCCGAAGGGGTTACGATTCATTATAATTAAGTTCCCACAACTTAAAAACCCAAAAAGCCTCGGCATTCGCCGAGGCTTTTTGTCGCAAAAGAAACAGGGAATAAAAGAAATGTGTTTAATTTATTAAACAAACAATTTGTTCCATGATCAGATCTGCCGTCGCATATTCTCCAGCGCCCCTTTTTCAAGGCGGGATACCTGCGCCTGAGAAATTCCGATCGCCTCGGCGATCTCCATCTGGGTCTTGTTCTTGTAATAGCGCAGATTGATAATATCCCGCTCCCGATCGGAGAGACGTTGCATTGCCTCCCGCAGAACGATATTCTCCAGCCAGATCTCGTCCGAGCTACCCGCGTCGCTCAGTTGATCCATCACGTAGATCGAATCCCCGTTGTCGCTGTAAACGGGCTCGTAAAGGGAAATGGGCTCAATGATCGCCTCCATGGCGCGGACCACCGCCTCCTTCTTCTCCCCAAGCCGCTGGGCGATCTCGTCGGCGCTGGGATCGCACTCCTTCTCTCGGATCAGCTCCTCTCTCGCCTGAAGCGCCCGATAGGCAAGATCTCGCACCGATCGGCTGATGCGGATCGAGTTGTTGTCCCGCAAATATCGGCGGATCTCCCCGATGATCATGGGAACGGCATAGGTGGAAAACTTTACGTCCAGCTCAATATTGAAATGATCCACCGCCTTCACAAGTCCGATGCACCCCACCTGAAACAGGTCGTCCATGTTTTCCTTTCTGCCCGTAAATCGCTGAATGATGCTGAGAACCAATCGCAAATTTCCGTAGATCAGCTCTTGTCTCGCTTCCTCGTCCCCCTCCTTTGCCAAGCGCAAAAGGGTCTTTTTTTCTTCATCGGTCAGGACCTTCAATTCCGCGGTATTGACTCCGCAGATCTCCACTTTGTTATAATACATAAAAATACTCCCGACATGTTATTCCTTATGTCAGGAGTATTGACTTGTTTCACTTGGGGTTATTCAGTTTCTTCTGTGCTACATTTTTCCAAAATGCCTTCTGTGGCATCGAGACGAAGCACGAGGGAGCAATCGGCAAGATCCTCCTCGTCGTGGGTCACCATGATCACGGTTTTTCCCTTGACGGTATCAAAGAGGAACCGCGCGGTTCGATCTCGCGTTTCGGGGTCAAGACCGCGGAAGGGCTCGTCGAGAAGGAGCAGATCGGGGTCGTACGCCAATGCGCGCGCAATTGACACTCGCTGCTTCATGCCGCCGGACAGCTCGTCGGGATATTTTTCGGCGGCATCGGGCAAAAGCGCAAAAAGAAGCTCGCGCGCCCGTTCCTTGTCGTTCGTTACCGTCGCTACGTTCTCAAGCGCGTTCATCCAAGGGAAGAGCCGAGGCTCCTGAAAGACGTACGCCACGCGCTCGCGGTCGGAACGTACTTGACCTTCGGTTGGATTCTTCAAGCCGCCCAGAAGATTCAGAAGTGTGGTTTTTCCAACTCCCGACGGACCGACGATGCCGATGACCTCTCCTTCGGGAAATTGGTAACTGATTTGATCGAGAACGGTCTGTCCTTCAAACCGTACCGTTATATTTTCAAGCTTCAGCATGGTCTTCTCCTTTCCCGAATACGCGCAGACGGCGACCGAGGGATTTCAGTCCGTAAACGAAGAGCTTTTCAATGATCAGGCTCAGCACGATCACCACCAGCGACCAAGCAAAGAGCGCTTCGGGCTCCATATATTGCTTGGAGAGAAAGATCTCCGTACCGATGGCGTGATCGGGAACTGCCAAGATCTCCGCCGCCACGCTTGCCTTCCACGCCATACCCAGCGCCGATTGACAGGCGGCGAAGAAGTAGGGGGCGATGGAGGGAACGTATAGGCGGAAAAGCTTTTTGGGAAGGGAAAACCGATAAATTTTGGAGACCTCAAGGAGCTGAGGATCCACCGAGCGAATTCCCTCCGAAACGTTTGCCCAGACAATGGGAACGACGATCAGCGCTGTAATAAATACGGGCAAAATCGAACGGTCAAGCCAAAGGAGGGCGAGGATAATAAAGGATGCCACGGGGGTCGCCTTGACGGCGGACAGGGCGGGGGTCAAGAGCAGATTCAAGAGCTTCGAGACCGAGGTCAGGTAGGCAAGAAGCGTACCGATGACAATGGAAACAAGCACGCCCCAGATCACCCGAAGTAGGGAGATGGCGGTGATCAGCCAGAAGTTGTACTCTGTGCCATAGCGCGTAAGACTCTCACTTCGATTGGTGATCAGAAGCCAAAGCTCACGAAAGACCGCCGAGGGGGAGGGGAAGATCAGATCCACCCCCACACGGGCAGAGACCAGATACCAAACCATGCCCCAAAAAGCAAGAGCAAGGAGTACTTTCCCCGTGCCTTTGGCAAAGCGCTTCCAAAACAGCACATGATTTTCTCTTTTCATGGTATTGGTCTCCTTTCTTTGAAATTTAAAAATGTTGTAAAGATTTAGCTCTTAGGTGCGTTGGCGGTGTTCAAGGCAACGGTTACCTTGGGCTCGGGAAGCACGGCAAGGGGTGCGTCACCCGAAGCAAACGCCGTTTGGAGCGCATCGGGAGAGGGATAGGTGGTGGTGTCAAGAATCACATCCTCGCCGATCTTCAGACCTGCGGCAGAGAGAAGCGCGGCGGTGATATATTCGGGGTTCGAGCCCGCACCGGGGAGATAAATGGTCTTACCCTTCAGATCCTCCAGGGAGGTTACGTTCTGGTCGGGAGACTGCAAGAGGTAGAGAACACCGAGGGTATTCAGTGCCAGAAGCTGAAGCTTGCCCTGCGACGCGTTAAAGAGCTTGACGGCAACGTTGGTGGGAAGCGCCGCGATGGCACATTCACCCTTGGTGATGGCAGCCGTGATCTCAGTGGCCTCGGAGAAGAGGGAGAACTTGTAGTTCATGTCCGCGTTTTCGTTCTTCACGTCGCAGATCATTTTCGCCATGCCAAGAGCCGTGGTTCCGTTGAGGGCGTAGATTTTGATCTCTTCCTCGGTATCGGCTTCTGCGGCGTTACCGCTTGCTGTGTAATAGAAGGCGTCGGTGGGGAGCTTACCGCCGATGGACTTGGGATCGTAAGAGAAGATCTTATCTGCGAACGCATTCATGACGGGCTTCATGTCGTTGCCTGCAAAATAGCAAAGATTGCAACCGGGGAGCGCCTTTTTGGCAATGGGGGCTTTCGGCAGAATGCCCGCGTTTACAATGAGATTGATGGCGTCGTCACTGCCACTCTTGACGGTTTCAATGGATGCCTTATAATCCGCGAGGAACTTGGCAAGCTCATTGGGATGCTCGGCGGCAAAGGCGGTGTTGACCACAAGACAGCCCTGTACCAGCGTGTTCGCGCCGTTGAGGGTTTCCCATTCCTTGGTCAGGTCCAGCGCGACACGGAACGTGGAGGCGGCTTCTGTATTCGACTCGCTTTCTCCCTCCGCATCGGGTGTGTCCTTCTTGCAGGCAAGAAGAGAGAGGGGAAGGAGCATGCAAAGCGCCAGCGTCAGCGCAAGAAGCTTAAAAATTTTGGTTTTCATGATAAGGTTTCCTTTCTGAAATTAAAATAAAAACAAGGTTAAGTGGAATAGACGAAGCGATATAGCTCATCTCGCATCACAAGACGCACCGTTTTTCCGTTTTTCTCAATCCATCCGTATGACGTGAGCGCATCCGAAGCCCGATAGAGTGATGCGCGACCGATCCCAAGAAGCTCCGAAAGCTCGGTCATGGAGCAGGGAAGCCGGACGACGCCGTCCCGTTCATGCTCCAAAAGAAAGAGAGCCAGTCGTTTTTCCGCGCTTCCGGCAGTAAAGATCAGAATTTTTCGGTTGAGATAGACGATCTTTCTGCTCTGAAATCCAAGATAGTTTCTTCTGGCATCGGGATCGTTTTCGATAAAATTACGAAACGCATCGCCATCGATAAATAGGATTTTGGATTTTTCTGTGGTAACGATCTGGGTGGGAAATGGCTCGGTTTCTGCATAGAGATTGGCAACCCCGAAAAGCTCCCCGGGCGCTACCGTTTTGAGAAGCGCGCGTCCATCGGAAAGTCCCGTTTGAACCTGGGCGCCCCCCGAGAGAAGCGAGCCGACCCGAACGCCCTCGGATACCGAGGAATAGGCAACGCAATCGGGCGGAAATTCTTCCACACGCAACGAATCCGCATTCAGATAACGCTCCACGTGCGAGGGATCGACCCCCTGAAAGATCGAATGCTCCCGAAGCTTTGGATGAAGCTGAAATAATGAAATGGTTTTCATAACGTTATCACCTCTCTTTGTCTCAAATGAGACACTTTTATTATATCACTCCCTCCGAAGCTTGTCAAGAATCCTTGGAGAATTTTTGTAAATAAATTGTTAAAATGGGACGAACCCCTTTTCTTTTTTGTGGAAGAATAGTATAATGAAACGAGAGAATACAGAAGAAAGAACACATTTGCCGCTCGCGGCAAGGAAGGACTTGATATGACGCTGGTGATTTTAGCCGCCGGAATGGGTTCCCGTTACGGAGGACTGAAGCAGTTGGATCCAATTACCGCCGAGGGCGAATTTATTATTGATTTTTCGGTGTACGATGCCATCTGTCATGGGTTTGACCGTGTAGTGTTTGTCATCAAGGAAGAGAATCTCGAACTGTTCCGCGCCACCATCGGCAGTCGCTTTGAGGACAAGATCAAGGTAGAGTACGTTTTTCAGAAGCTTGACGATCTGCCCGACGGCATGACACCGCCCGAGGGAAGAATCAAGCCTTGGGGCACGGCACAGGCTCTTTTGGCGGCGCGACACGTGGTGAGGGATCCCTTTGCGGTGATCAACGCCGATGATTTTTACGGAAAGAACGCTTATGAGCTGTTGGCGTCGCATCTTTCGGCAGAGGAGGGACAGCGCGGAGAATACTGTATGGTTGGCTACGTGCTGAAAAACACCCTGACCGAAAACGGAACCGTTTCCCGTGGCGTCTGTCTTTGCGGAGAGGACGGATATCTTCTTGACGTAACCGAGCGGACTGCCATTCGCCCGAAGGGGGACGGCGCCGTATATCTGGAAAACGGCAAAGAAATCGGGCTTCCGCTCGATTCGGTGGTTTCCATGAACTGTTGGGGGTTCACTCCCGACGTGTTTGAGGGAGTCATGGAAGGCTTTCGCGCATTTTTGAAAGATCTTGGGGAGAATCCCCTCAAATGTGAGTATTATCTGCCCTTTGCGGTTCGCGAGCTGATGGCGGCGGACAAATGCCGTGTTCGGGTCATGGAATCAAGGGGCGCGTGGTACGGTGTGACCTACCACGAGGACAAGGAAAAGGTAAAGGCGGGGATTCTTTCGCTGAAGCAAAACGGAGAATATCCCCATCGACTGTGTAAATAATCAAGTGCAAGAAAAAGGAGGTCTTATGGCAATTTTAATTACGGGTGGAGCGGGTTATATCGGATCCCATACGATGGTTGAGCTTCTGGAGGCAGGAAAGGAATTGGTGGTTGTTGACAACTTCCTCAACAGTAAGCCTCTTGCTCTGGAGCGTGTGAAGAAGATCACGGGAAAGGATTTTAAATTCTTCGAGGTAGATCTGTTGGATCGTGAGGCTCTCGAGAAGGTGATCCGCGAAAACGACATCGACAGCTGTATCCATTTTGCCGGCTTGAAGGCAGTGGGAGAATCCTGCCAGAAGCCTCTTTGGTACTATTATAATAACGTGACGGGAACGCTGAATCTTTGTGAGCTCTTGCAGAAATACAACGCCAAGCGGATCGTGTTCAGCTCGTCCGCGACGGTATACGGCAAGCCCGCAAGCGTACCGATCACCGAGGATTTCCCTCTGTCTACCACCAATCCTTACGGCGAGACCAAGCTGATGATCGAGCGGATCCTCAGTGATATGGCGGCGGCAGACAGGGAGTGGAGTGTGTCGATCCTTCGATATTTCAATCCCATCGGCGCACATGCGAGCGGTCTGATTGGCGAGGATCCGCAGGGAATTCCCAATAATCTCTTGCCCTATATTACGCAGGTGGCGGCGGGAAGAAGAGAATGCCTGTCGATCTTCGGTAATGATTATAATACCCCCGACGGAACGGGTGTCCGTGATTATATCCATGTGGTGGATTTGGCACGGGCGCATCTCAGAGCGCTGGAGCGTGCCGAGAAGGTGACGGGCGTGGAGCACTTTAACGTGGGAACGGGCATCGGCTATTCGGTGCTGGATATTGTCCATGCATACGAGAAGGCAACGGGCGTGAAAATCCCCTACCGCTTTGCGGAGCGCCGTCCCGGTGACATTGATGAGTGCTATGCTAACCCTAAAAAGGCAGCCGAGGTTCTTGGCTGGAGCGCACAGTATAACATCGAGGATATGTGCCGCGACTCTTATCGCTGGCAGACCATGAACCCCAAGGGCTACGACGGGGAATGAAAATTCAGAGCGTTTAACAAACGCTGTATTTTAAATAAAAAATCCAACACGGAGAAGCTCCGTGTTGGATTTTTATTTTTTATCAGTAAGCCGATGGCTTAGTCCTTCGCCGTCTTTCTCTGGATCAGCTTAACGATCTCAACGATCGGGATGACAACCAGACCAAGAGCGATTGCGATCAGATACTCGCTAAGACCAACGCTTGCAAAGCCGAATGCGTTGGCAAGGAAGGGAACCTCGCATACGAGGGTCGTGGCAACGAGAGAGCCGAGACTTGCAAACCAAAGGATCAGATTGTGAGATCCAAGCTTGAAAATGCTTCCTCTCTGGGATCGCATGTTGAAGCTGTGGAAGATCTCTGCCATAGACATGGTCAGGAACGCCATGGTCATACCGTGGGCACTGTTGGTGATCTCCCAGTTGCCCGTTTCCATGAAATGACCGATAAAGTAGGAGGCAAGGGTCAGGAGCGTAACGAGAACGCCCTGGTATGCAATGTCCACTCCCATGCCGCCCGAGAAAATACCGGCCTTTGCATTACGCGGCTTTCGATGCATGATGTTTGGCTCAGCCTTTTCCGTTCCAAGGGCAAGTGCGGGGAAGCAGTCGGTTACAAGGTTGATCCACAAAAGGTGGACGGGCTTGAGAATGGTAAAGCCCATGAGCGTTGCCGTGAAGATCGACAAAACCTCACTCATATTTGAGCCGAGCAAGAACTGAATTGCCTTTCGGATATTGTCGTAAATACGGCGACCTTCCTCAACGGCTCCTACGATGGTGGCAAAGTTATCGTCTGTCAGAACCATATCGGCTACGTTTTTGGTAACGTCCGTACCCGTAATACCCATGCCCACGCCGATATCCGCATTTTTGATGGAAGGAGCATCATTTACGCCGTCGCCGGTCATCGCGGTTACGTAGCCTGCCTTACGCCAAGCGTTAACAATACGGGTCTTGTGCTCGGGCTGAACGCG
>JAZORA010000269.1:0-5684 GCA_045656365.1 Eubacteriales bacterium
GGTAGGATGGGCTGGTGGAGGCAAAGAGCGACATAGCTCTCTCCGCCTGCTCGAAAAAGACGGTTGGCGCACGCTTTCCCACGTGCAAATATGCCGCCCCCGTCAGAGCCGACAGCGTCTTGTGGGCAGAATCGCAAACCAGATCCGCGCCCTCGGCAATGGCATGCCGAGAGGTGGGTAAAAATTCAAGATACGCTCCGTGGGCTTGATCCACAAGAAGCGGAACGCCGTGACGATGAGCAACCTCGGAAAGTGCGCGGATATCCAGCACGTTTCCAAGATAGTCGGGCGAGGTCAGGTAGACGGCAATCGGCTTCTCAGAACGTGCCGACAAGGTCTCGTCCAAGCCATCCGCAGTAATTTGGCAGGACATGAGCGAGCTTCTCTCGTCTGGCATAAGCCACGCAACGTCAAGATTCATGAGAGAGGCAGCGCTCATAAAGGTCTTATGGGCATTTCTCCCCGCCAAGATCAAGGATCTCCCCTCATTTTTTGCCCCGTTCAACGTGGCAAGATAGAGCATGGCGCGGATCGAAAGCGACGATCCCTCGGTGGAATAGAGGGTTTTTGCCGTACCAAAGAGACGGGTGGCGTTCTCCTGACTTTCCCGAAGAATTCCTTCCTCATGATAAAGCACGTCCGCGCCCTCGATCTCGGTGATATCAAAGCGTTCGACGCCAAGCGCGCCTTCTCCCTTGTGCCCGGGCATGTGCAATCGGGTCATACCCGATTCGGCATATTTCCGAACGAAATCGGCAATCGGCGTCCTCATTGGGTGTCACCGTCCAGAGTTTTTGCAACCTCCAGCATAATGGCACATTCCATTCTCTTACGGAAGAGCTCGCAGCCATAACGGTAGATTCCCGTCACCGAGCCCGTGGCGTGGTAGGCGTTGGCGGCACAACCGCCCGAGCAGTAAAGCTTTGCCCAGCAATCCTTACATTCGGGTCTCGCATACACGTTACAAGCGGCAAATTCCCCCTGCATCTCGGTGTTCTTCACGCCGTCCCATACGTTTCCAAGGCAGAATTGCTCCTCGCCCACGAACTGATGGCAGGGATAAAGGTCGCCCCAAGGGGTGACCGCCATGTATTCGGTTCCCGATCCACAGCCCGAAATCCGCTTGTAGATACAAGGACCGCCCTTCAGGTCGATCATGTAGTGATAGAAGGTAAGGGGCTTGCCCTCACGGTGGCGCGCCAGCATCAGCTCCGCCAGCTTTTCGTACTGTTCAAGCACGATGGGCAGATCCTCCTTCGTCAGCGCGGAGGGATCGTCCTCGGCGCAAACCACGGGCTCCATACTCAGCTCGGTAAAGCCAAGCTCCAGCATGGTCTCAATATCCTTGAGAAAATCGGGGTTGGCGTGGGTAAACGTTCCCCGCATATAGTAGTTCTTGCCCTCTCTGGCTTCCACAAGCTTCTGGAATTTGGGAACGATCCGCTCCCAGCTTCCCCGTCCCGCATAGTCCACACGGAAGCGGTCGTGAATCTCCTGTCGTCCGTCAAGGCTCAACACCACGTTGCTCATTTCACGGTTGGCGAAGTCGATCACGTCGTCGTCAATCAGCAGTCCGTTGGTGGTCAGGGTAAAGCGGAAATTCTTGCCGCTCTCCTTTTCTCTCTGACGGGCGTATGCCACCAGCTCCTTGACCACATCAAAGTTCATCAAGGGCTCGCCGCCGAAAAAGTCCACCTCCAGATTGGTTCTTCCCTTGGAGTTTTCAATCAGAAAATCCAAGGCTCTCTTTCCCACCTCAAGGCTCATGACCGCCCGATCTCCGTGATACTTGCCCTGACTTGCAAAGCAGTAGGAGCAGTTCAGGTTACAGGTATGCGCCACGTGGAGACAGAGCGCCTTGACCACGCCCGAGGTTTTCTTTTTCAGGTCGCCCGCCTTGGAGGCAAAGGTGTCGGGGGCAAACAGCTTGCCCGCCTGCTTGAGCGCCTCGATGTCGTCACAGCAAAGAAGGATCTCCTCCTCGGTCACGTCCTCTCGGTCGCCGTATTTTTTCAGGATTTCTGCCACAATTTCCTCGCGGCTTTTCTCCTCGTACATTCCTATGATATCGTAGGCAACCTCGTCTACCGCGTGTACCGATCCCGAAAAGACGTCCAGCACGATATTCAATCCGCCCAGCTTATAGCGATGTATCATCTTTTTTCTCTCTTTCCCATTCTTTTTCGACTCCCTCGGAGTCTCGGAAGAAAAATGCCGCCCATCGGCGGCATTTTCTTCGATCACAGCTATTACTCTGCGTCCTTCGCAGTGTTCTCACACTGCTGATTTGCAATACCGCAGCTGGTCTTGCAAGCAGACTGGCAGGAGGTCTGGCACTCGCCGCAACCGCCGTTCTTTGCGCTCTCGCAAAGGTTCTTCGTTTCCATGGTCTGAATACGCTTCATATCTTCATATCCTCCGATGTTTTAGTAGATTGGAATTATATACGCTATTATACCACATTCTTTTGTCTAAGTCAATCGGCAAGCGACATTTTTTATCAATTTCTAAAAAAATTTTAATCGTTTTCGTACTGCTTCATTCCCTGCATCTTGCCCATCATACGGAAGCCGTCCACCTCTCCCCGCTGAATGGCGCCGAAAATCCGATAACGCAATCCCTTATTTTCCCGTTCGAGTCGGGCAAGTAGCTGCTTCATTTCCTCCCGTTCGGTATTGCCATCGGCGGGACATGGGGATTTCATCACGGGCAGCTCGGCTTTGGCGGAAAAGTACCGCACGTCCTTTTCGGGCATATAGATCATGGGACGGATCATATAGATATCGGTATTGGAGAGATAGGTAACGGGCTGAAAGCAACCGATTCTTCCCTCGTAAAAGAGGTTCAGCATAAAGGTCTCCACCACATCGTCAAAATGATGCCCAAGCGCCACGGACGTACAGCCCAATGCCTTCGCTCCGTTATAGAGCGCTCCTCGACGCATTTTGGCACACAGAGAGCAAGGGTTCTTTTCCTTGCGCACGTCAAAAATCACCGTGGAAATTTGGGTGGGAATCACGTGATAGGGAACGTCCAGACGCTCACAAAGAGCGCGAATCTCGGAAAAATCCGCCCCCTCAAAGCCCATATCCACCGTAACGGCGATCAATTCAAACTGCTTGGGGTAAAATCGACGAAGCTCCGCCAAGGCGCACAAAAGGGTCAGAGAATCCTTGCCTGCCGAAACGCCGACCGCAATCTTATCCCCCTCGCGTATCATTTCATAATCGTCTACCGCCCGTCTTACGTAGCTGAGAAGTCGCTTTGTATGTTCCATTCTTATTCCTTATCCTTCCCCTTTTCGGTTCCGTACTCAATCCGCATGGTATCGTAAATTTTTTGTGCCCGTTCGGACAGCTCACGCTTTTTTGCTCCGCGATCCTCTGTTCTGTGCAAAAAGAGTGGGGGCAGAATCCGCAATCCCTCCGATCCGCCCTTGGTGGCAGACACCAGGACCATAGAGGGCTCACTCTCCTCGTCCGCATGAACGAAAAGCATGATCTTCGGCTCTAATCTATGTGCCGCAAGGGACGCCATCAGCTCTGAGAGACGGTCGGGACGCCATACGCAATAAAATTTTCCGCCGTGCTTTAACAGGCGCGATGCCGCCGCGCAAAAATCTCCGACGCCTCCCAAGACCTCGTGCCGCGCGATATATTTATAATCGGAGTCGTTTCGCTTTCCGCTATCGGTTCTCATATACGGAGGATTGGCAAAAACGACCTCTGCCTCCGCGCCCACGTCCTCGACCCGAAACAAGCGAAGATCCTTGTGGCAGATTTTTACCTGATCCCCAAGACCGTTCAAGGCAACGTTGCGGCTCGCCAGCTCGGCAAAATCCTCCTGTACCTCCACAGCAAAAATCTGTCGAAAATACTCCTTGGTAGCGCACAGCATGGAGATGATTCCTGTTCCCGCACCAAGCTCCACGGCAATTCCCCGCTTTGCGGGGCGAAGAAAGGCAGCCAGTAAGTAGGCATCCGTACCAAAGGTCAAGCCGTCGGTCTTACGAATCAGAGAAAGTCTCTCGTTGACGACATCCTGCCGCTCATCCGACCGTATTATCATATCATGCATAATTTCTCCTTTTGGAATCTAACAAACAAATGGGCTGATGTGCTTTGCACACCGGCCCATCTGTTCGATCCGTATGTAGGATGATTCAATCACTCAGCAACGGGAGCAGCAACGGGACATGCTTCTACGCAAGCACCGCACTCAATGCACTCGTCAGCGTTGATTTCGTATTTGCTATCGCCTTCCTTGATCGCGCCTACGGGACAAGCCTCAGCACAAGCGCCACAAGCGATGCAATCATCGGTAATTTTGTATGCCATGATCCAATACCTCCATATTGATTACAGTAATAGGATATCCTATACTTACTCTCTATTGTATCACAATAATTCAGAATTTCAAGAGAATTTTGAAAATTTTTTATATTTTTTTATGGTTTTCTCTCATTTTGTTCTCTTTTCTTCGTTATTTTGACAAAAAACAAACGGACGACCGAACCGAATGGTTCGATCGTCCGTTGGATTTCGTCAGATCCGAAAGATTATTCAGCGTCAGCCTTCTTCTCTTTCTTTGCCTTCTTCTCATCCTTTGCAGCGGGCTTTACGTAGTCGATCAGCTTAACGATCGCCATCTCAGCTCCGTCGCCGCGGCGAGGTCCAAGCTTAAAGATCTGGGTATATCCGCCATTGCGCTCTGCATACAGAGGAGCCAGCTCGTTGAACACCTTGGTTACAACGTCCTCCTTCGTAATGTATGCCAATGCTGCGCGGCGGCTTGCAAGAGTATTCTTCTTACCGAGCGTAATCATCTTCTCGGCCATGGAACGAACTTCCTTTGCTCTGGTGAGAGTGGTCTCTACCTGTCCGTTCTCAAGCAGCAAGGTAACCATTCCGCGAAGCATTGCGTTTCTATGCGCGGTAGGTCTGCCGAGTTTTCTAGTTCCGGGCATCTTATTTCCCTCCTTTGTCGTATTTCAATTAAACGGTTGCCTTCTCAGTCTTCTTCTTTTCTGAGTTCCAGACCCAAAGAATGCAACTTCTGAATAACTTCTTCCAGCGATTTCTTTCCGAGGTTACGGACCTTGATCATGTCCTCCTCGGTACGGTTCGTCAGATCTTCCACAGTATCGATGCCTGCGCGCTTCAAGCAGTTGAAGCTACGTACAGACATGTCAAGTTCCTCAATGGTCATCTCAAGAACCTTTTCCTTCTTGGTTTCTTCTCTTTCAACCAAAATTTCTACGTTTCTTGCTTCATCAGAAAGCTCGACGAACAAGTTGAGATGCTCGTTGAGAATCTTGGCGCCGAAGGAAATCGCTTCTTTTGCGGTAATTGTACCGTTGGTTTCTACCTCAAGCAACAGCTTATCGAAGTCGGTAATGTTGCCTACACGGGTATTTTCTACCGAGTAGCGAACGTTGTATACGGGCGTGTAGATCGAATCGGTAAAGATCGTTCCGATGGGTGCAGAGATATTGGAGCCACGCATTTGCGCATCCAACTGCTTGTTACGATCCTGAGATACGTATCCTCTGCCGTGATCAAAGGTCAGCTCCATGTAGAAGCGATCGTTCTCGCCAACCGTACAAATGTGGTGGTCGGGATTCAGGATCTCAATGTCGGAATCCGCCTTGATATCGCCTGCCTTTACATCCTGTGCGCCAATGA
>JAZORA010000270.1:0-5446 GCA_045656365.1 Eubacteriales bacterium
TGGCGCAGATCAAAATGGCAAACGACAGCGGTATTTCCGGCTTTGTTACCAACGGAAGCACGGCGGAGTACATTCAGCTCTCCCTGGAGGAGCAGATGCGCATCTCCGAGCTGACCGCCAAGGAAAAAGCCCCCGACAAAAAGCTGATCGTCAGCGCCTGCACGGGCAACCTTGCCGACACGGTAAGACTTTGCCGTCACGCGGGAAGCATCGGCGCGGACGCCGTATTGGTCTGCCCTCCCTACTACTTCAAGTACCCTCAAAATGAGCGCGAGGAGTATTTTAAGCAGGTAGCGGATCTTTCCCCCGTCCCCGTGGTGCTTTACAGCGTTCCCTTCTTCACCCAGGAGATCGAGCTGGACGTGGTATTCCGTCTCTTCGATCACGAAAACATCGTGGGAATCAAGGACAGCAGCGCCAATATGAAGCGCCTTCTGCACATGGCAGAGTACGTGGGAGACCGCGATATTTCGATCATGACGGGCACCGACGATATTCTCATCTCGGCGCTGGTAGGCGGATGTGCGGGAAGCCTGACGGCGTTTGCCGCCATTTATCCCGACCAGATCGCTGATCTTTACGCGGCAGTTGCCGAGGGAGACCTGCAGAAAGCAAAGAAAATTCAGTATTCGCTGATGCCCACCCTTCGCAAGGCAGATTCTCTGACCTTCCCCAGAGGCTATAAAAAATTGATGGCAGAGGCTACGGGCTTCGCCTTCGGTGACAAGGAGGTATCTGAGTGAAAGCAGCAGTATGGCTCGGCGATAATCAAGTAGAGGTCAGAGAGGTTCCGATCCCCGAGATCGGCGAGGAGGAGGCGCTCCTGAAGGTACGCGCCGCGGGCGTATGCGCCACCGACTTCCATATCATCTCGGGTCTCTTAAAGATCGGAAAAGCCCCCAACATTCAGGGACACGAGATCTGCGGAGAGGTCGTAAAGATCAATTCCACAAGAACCGATATTCCCGTCGGTCAGCGTTGCGTGGTCGCCACCTCCATTGGATGCGGTCATTGCGATGCTTGTCGTGAGGGCAAGCAGTACATCTGTAACGATAGCAGCGAGATCGGCTACTATCCCCACAACGGCGGTTACGCCGAATATGTGAAGGTTCCCGTTTCTGCCATCGTTCCCATCTCGGACGCGGTCAGCGACAAGGCGGGCGCCATCCTTGAAAGCACGGTCTGTCCCACCGAATCCCTGATGAACGTGGGCGTTCCCTTCGGCGGTAGCGTCGTCATTGCGGGAACGGGTCCTGCGGGCATCGCCTTCCTTTTGGCAGCGCAGCTGATGGGCGCGGACAAGGTCATCGTTCTGGTGCGTGACGAAAAGTCCACCAAGCGAGCCTATGCGTTTGGCGCAACCCACGTGGTCAACATGAAAACCTCGCCCGACCCCGTGGCAGAGGTGCTTGAAATTACGGGCGGTAAGAAGGCAGACGTGGTCATTGAGGCAACGGGCGCCAAGCCCGTGATCGAGTCCATGCCGAATTACGTCAAAAAGGGCGGCGACATCATTCTGTACGGCATTCCCTCGGACGACGTAGAGATCGTATTCCCCGTTACCAAAATGATCGTAGAGGAGATCTCGATCCACGGCGCGGTTGGCAACACCAAGGCATGGTATCCCCTGGTCAAGATGATCGAGAGCGGCAAGCTGGATCTGGAGCGCCTCGTGACCCACGAGTTTACGCTCGATCAGATCAACGACGCGTTTGATCTGTTCCGCAACAAGGATAAGACCTTGATCAAAGCAATTATTAAATTTTAATTTTTAATAAACTAATAAACAAAGGAGAAGGATTATGAAAATCACAGACGTTGAAGTTGTTGTCGTCCGTCAGGACGAGGTAAAAATGATCGGTGACGGAAGCCAGGACACCGCCGTAATTCTGGTACACACCGACGAGGGCATTACGGGTATCGGTGAGGTTGACAGCTCCCCCGAGGTCGTAAAGGCAATCGTTGAGACTCCCGCTTCTCACGATCAGTGCAGAGGTCTTAAAGAGATCCTCATCGGCGAGGACCCCACCAACGTAGAATACCTCTGGTACAAGATGTACCATTACAGCTACTACTACACCCGCCGTTCCGTCGGTATCCACGCAATGAGTGGTATCGATATCGCTCTTTGGGATATCACGGGTAAGAAGTACGGTCTGCCCGTTTCCAAGCTGATCGGTGGCCGCTTCAGAGAGAAGATCCCCGCATACTGCTCGGTTCTGATGCCCGGCACCAAGGAGGAGATCGACGCGCTGGTTGCTCACCACAAGGCTGACTGCAACTACCACGGCTACAAGTTCGGTTGGGGCGCTCTCGGCGAGAGCGAGGAAAAGGATATCAAGCTGGTTGAGTATTGCCGCGAGGCAGTTGGTGACAACCGCCTGATGATCGACATCGGTATGAGATGGACCGACTACAAGTACGCCCTCCGCGTTGCGAAGGAGTACGAGAAGCAGAAGATCTACTGGCTGGAAGAGCCCTTCGCTCCCGACAGAACCCCCGATTTCGGCCGTCTTGCCGACAACATGAACATTTCTCTCGCTTCGGGCGAGGAGTTCGGTACCATGTACGAGTTCCAGGATATGCTGGACAACGGTAAGGTTGACATCGTTCAACCCGACATGAGCCGTTGCGGCGGTATCACCATGGCAAAGAAGATCGCTGACATGGCTCACCTGCGCGGAAAGAAGCTGATCCCCCACGCCTTCAAGACGGGTATTCTGATCGGCGCTACGCTTCAGCTGATCGCGGCGATCCCCAACGCGGACATTCTTGAATATTGCGCACAGGAGACCGTTCTCTCCAAGAACCTCGTTAAGCACCACTTCCAGCTGGACAAGGATGGCTACGTAACCATTCCCGATCTGCCCGGTATCGGTGTTGAGCTGAACATGGATATTTTGAATAAGTATAGGAGATAAGCAATGAACGTTTTAGCAATTGGATGTCATCCCGACGATCTGGAGATCAATGCGGGCGGTACGCTCGCCAAGTGCGCGAAGCGCGGCGACAAGGTAACCATGTGCGTTCTCGGAAACGGAAGCGCGGGACATAAGGTCTACTCCAAGGAGGAGATCGCGGCGATCCGTCTGGAGGAGGGCAAAAATTCCGCTGCCATCATCGGCGCGGAGTACATCAATCTGGGCGTGGACGATATGTTCCTTCGTCAGAACTACGATCTGCTGGTCAAGCGTCTCTCCGACGTGATCCGTAAGGTTCGCCCCGACTTCATCATCACCCACAGTCCCGACGAGTATATGGTGGATCACAGCATCACCAACACCATCGCTTTTGACGCGACCATGGCGGCAACCGTGGACCACTACCCCACCGATCATCCCGAATACCCCGTATTCGAAAAGTTCACCCCCATCTTCCAGATGGAAAACACCTCTCTGATCAACTCCTTCCCCGAGATCTTCGTAGACATTTCCGATACAGTTGATACGAAGGTAGCCATGTATCTGGAGCACAAGAGCCAGGTTGAATGGCTGATGGCGCACGACGGAAGAGATCTTGTGGAGGACATGCTTGCTTCCTCCAGACTCAGAGGCGCTCAGTGTAACACGAGACACGTAGAAGGATTTACCATTCTGAAGCAGTCTCATCACCTGCCCCTGAAGAGATATCTGCCCGAATGATCGTAAAAGAATCCAACTTCAAGGACGCCTTTGCCTTTGAGCTGATCACAGAACACAATACGGCAAAGGTCGTTCCCCTGGAGGGCGGTAAGATCGCGTCCTTCAAGGACAGAGAAAGCGGCAAGGAATATCTTCTGCAAAATCCGTCCGAGAAATTTCTTCACACGGGTCTTACCGACGAGTTCGTGGACGGGGAATGCTGTGGCTTTGACGACATGTTCCCCACCATTGACCCCGTATCGGTAACCACCCCCGACGGAAGAACCTTGGATTATCCCGATCACGGCGAGGTTGCCCGCGTTCCCTTTTCCTATGAGGCTGCCGAGGATTCCCTCACCCTTCACTACTCCTCCGATCGATTTGGCTACGAGTACACCAAGACCTTTCGGGAGAGCGCGGAGGGCGGCTTACAGGTGGATTATCGGATCGAAAACCGTACGGATTACGATCTGGACGTTTTGTGGGCATCGCACTGCCTGATCAACGCCGAGCAAGGCGGTCAGGTGCTGGTTCCCTTCGAGGATGGCGAGGAAGTGGATATCCTGTTCGACACGGTCTCCCGCTTCACTCCGGGGGCGCGGATCCCCTTCCGTAAGGAATACTTTCTGACTGAGTGGACGGTGGGCTCGCCTGAATGCAGAAAATTCTATTTCCCACGGAAAGCGCCCGAGGGATATCTTGCCTACCGTTATCCCGCAGGTGACGTACTGGTCATGGAATTTGATCCCGATCGGATTCCCTGTATCGGCGTGTGGGAAAACTTTGCTCGCTTTAACAGTGCCTACTGTATCGGCTTTGAGCCGGGATCTGTGGGCTACGACACCGTAAAGAACGCTGAAAAATACGGACAAAAGAGCCTCATCAAAAAAGGCGGGTATCTCGAATTTTTCATCCGTCTTTCGGTTAAATAATGAAGATACTCCTTCATTTATCGGTACAACCATGAGCTAGGAAGTTCGCTCCGTTGAATAAACAGAAAAAGGAGAAAAGAAATATGCCAATGCAAATGACATTCCGTTGGTATGGAGAAGGAAACGATAAGATTTCTCTCTCGGATATCAAGCAGATTCCCGGTGTGACCGGCATCGTTTGGGCACTTCACCACAAGATGCCCGGCGAGATCTGGGAGATCGACGAGATCGCCGAGGTCAAGCGCCAGATGGACGAGTACGGATTCAACATGGATGTGGTTGAGTCTGTAAACGTGCACGACGACATCAAGATCGGCCTTCCCTCCCGTGACGGCTATATCGAAAACTATAAGCAGACCATTCGCAATCTTTCCAAGTTTGGCGTAAAGGTCATCTGCTACAACTTTATGCCCATCTTCGACTGGACGCGTTCCAATCTGTTCCATCCCGTAGGCGACGGCTCCACCGCCCTCTTCTACGAAAAGAACATGATCCAGGACGATTACAACGCCATGGCAAAGTACATTCTCGACTTTACCGAGAAGTACAACATGTCCTTCCCCGGCTGGGAACCTGAGAGAATGGCAAAGCTTGACGAGCTGTTCAAAGCATACGAGGGTGTGGACCACGAAAAGCTCTGGGGAAATCTGAAGTATTTCCTGGAAGCGATCATGCCCACCTGCCGCGAGTGTGACATCAAGATGGCGATCCACATGGACGATCCGCCTTGGGATATCTTCGGCTTGCCCAGTCTTCTCATCAACGAGGCGAACATCGATCGCTTCTTGAGAATGGTTGACGACGAATACAACTGTCTGACCCTTTGCTCCGGATCCCTGAATGCAAATCCGGAAAACGACGTGGCTGCCATGATCCGCAAGCATTGCGACCGGA
>JAZORA010000271.1:0-9404 GCA_045656365.1 Eubacteriales bacterium
GGCGGGTCGTCGAAGGCGCCGACCCGTTGTTTTCTTTTCAAAGAAAATGCCATCGCAAGAAGGGTTTCGCGGTCGTTCTTCTCGGGATCGTTCAATACCGCATCAAATAATACCTTAAGCGTCTCTCCAATCTCTTGCCCATGGAATCCGAGCTCGCCCAGATCCCGTCCCGAAATTGCCAGCTGGCGGATACTTGTGGGCGCAGAGCTTTCCGCAATCCACGCCAGCGCCTCCTTGGGGGAATTTCCCCTCAGGATCGACGCCCTTGCCGCCAGAGGGGCATAGATTCCGCAGTCGGCGATCAGTCTGCGGCAATCGGCAGGCTCCTTGAGAGAACGCGCCGAGCCGCGGAGAACGGCACTGGCACCCGTGATCTGCTTACCCGAAAGCTTGAGATCCCTCATAAGGGCAGCGGCACGCGGCTCGTCGGCTTCCGAAAAGAAAAGCCCCAGACGTGCTACGTCCTCCTTTGGCATGTCCTTGAGAGAATCAAAGAGACTCGGATCGGGTTGATAGTTAGGAGAAACAAACTCAAAAATACCGGTCTCCAGCATACTCCGTAGGGGCGCTTCGGGATAGTCCGAAAGAAGGAGACGAATCAGCTCGGTCGCAATGCGCTCCTTGGCAATCTTGGTTAGTCCAACCTTACTTTCTTCGCAGCCCTTGAGTGTATCCTCATCAATGGAAAACCCAAGCTGGGCGGAAAAGCGAAAGGCACGCATGATCCGCAGGGCATCCTCGGAAAACCGCTTGTTTGGATCACCCACCGCTCGTAAAATTCTAAGGCTCAGATCCTTTTGTCCCCCAAAGGGATCGAGAAGCCCTGTTTTTTCGTGGTACGCCATGGCGTTGACAGTAAAATCCCGTCTTGCCAGATCCTCGGTGATCCTTTTTGTAAAGGTTACCCGATCGGGATGCCGCGCGTCGGCATAATTTCCGTCCACGCGGAAGGTGGTGATTTCAACGGGATGTCCGTCCCATAGAACGGTGACCGTTCCGTGCTTCATGCCCGTCTCGATCACGCGGCAGTCGGAAAAGAGCGCGCGGGTCGCTTCGGGCGACGCCGAGGATGCCAGGTCATAGTCGTTGGGCTCGAGACCCAGGAGAAGATCCCTGAGACTTCCGCCCACCAGATAGATCTCTTCCCCGATTTCGTCGTAACGCGCCATGATCCGGCGGATATACGTCGGAAGAGGAAGCCTTTCGTTTTGGCGTTCCATGACCTCACCTCTCTTTCTTTCCCTCGTTATTTCTATCCTTATTATACCCCTTTTCTCCTTTTCTGTCAAGACGGGGAGAGGAGAAGCGCCCTGTCTTCGCGGGGAAGACAGGGCGCGTGCTTTGGTCAATTTTTCGCCGTGGGGTCAATGATCTCCAGATTGAAGAATTTCTGCGCGTCCGTGATAAATTTTTCTACACGGTCCTTCTGGACGTAAAATCCGCCGTTTCCGTTGATGGTGATATACGCCTTTCTCGAGGAAAGCTGATAGAAGCGGAACACCTTGGTTTCGGTGGTGCCGTCAGCATCCTTGGTGGACATAGTCAGTGTCAGAAGGTGCTTTTCGGGATCCTCGATCAGCTTCTTTTCCTCTTCCTCGGTCATGGAATAGGAATCCATAATGCTGGCGTTGGTAAAGGTGGAATAATAGTCGCGGAAGAGGGATGTGTCGTAACGGACGATGGATTCCTTGATGGTTGCCGAGCCGTTATAGAGGATATTGACGGCGTTTGCCGTAACCTCCACGTCAAAGTCGGCGCAATCGATCACACCCGTACGGCAAAGAACCTGCTTGCCCAGCGCGTTGTACTGATAGGAGCGTACGGCGGATGCCACCTCCAGCTCCTTACCCGTCACGCTGTTGTATACCTGCAGGTCGTTGGGCGAGATCACCCAACGATAGCCGTTTACGTCGGTAACCACCAGCTTACCGAAGGTCTTGATGGAATGTCCCTCGGAATCGGTGGCGGTAACGGTCAGATTGGTAGAGAGCATGGCCTCTCCCTCGGTCATGGAGTTATCCAGATCGAAGGTTGCCGAATAGTCGGCGGACTCCAGCTTGATCTGCGTTGTAAAGGCAATGTTGGTCTGAATATAGGACTTACTGATCCAGTCCGAGCGCTCCCAATCCAAAAACGAGAAGGTGTGGGCTTCTACCTCCACGATCATGTCGTAGGTGAAGCTTTCCTCCTTCACCTCCACGCCGTCCTGATTCTTGACACTGAAGACCTGCGTAAAGGCGTAGTAATTTCCATCCTCGTTGGGATTACTGATCATAATGACCTGATAGATGGTCTCAAGATATTGGTTGGAGTCGTCGGTGATGTCGTATTTGAAGCCGATCAGGTAAGCGGCGTCGCTCTCATAGGATGCCTTACCCTCCTCGTCCACGACCTTTTTATACAGTCCGTATTTGACCATCTCCTCGTTGGTGGGCGTCAGAACGCAAACCTGTTTGATGGAAGGCTCGTAGATCGAGCGCAGACACTGGCTGATCTCGTTGTCTGCCGGCATATAGCCGTCAAGCTCCATATCCAGCACGTAGGGTGCCGAAGCCGAGATGGTATTCTCACGCAGACCGATGTCCACGTAAGAGAAGGAAACGAGACGCTCGTAGCCGTCCGCCGTCTGACGGTTGATGGTAAAGTCCTCCACGTCAATGTAGTCGGTGGACTTCATGGGATAGGACAAAAGGGGCGTGACGTAATCCTCGATGGGGGCAAGAAGGGTTTTTGCTACGTCATTGTCCATGACGTAAACTGCCGCTCTCTTGGTTTCGGTATCTCCATTCATTTCCACGTACTGAACGTAGTAGCCCTCACCCGTCACCAGCGCGTCGCCCACGATGACCTTGTGGCGGGCGCCGTTTACGTCGGTGAGAATATAGTAGGCAGGCTCATAGAGATACTCCTCGGGTGTCTCCAGCTTCTCTCCCTCCTCATCCACCGTGCGGATTCGTGTCTCGGGGACCAGACCGTACTCGGAAAACTCCCCGTTCTCGTCCTTGATGGGATCGACCAGCTTCTCCATCGTCAGGGTATAGCCCGCCGTAATGTAGAGCGTGCCGAACAGCTCCTGATCGTAGGTGGTCAGAGGCGAGCTTCGAATGACAAATTCAGCGTTTTTGTCGATCTGCCCTGTGATGGTGTTATAGCGCGCGAAGGTATAGCTTCCCGTTTCGTTATGAACCTCGATGGAAAGAATGTTCTTCTTCTCTACACGGGGGAACATCTGGATACGGAAGTTGACTCCCTGAACCTCATTTCCCTCGGTGTCGAGAATGGCATAGATGGTGCTGCTTCCGTCGTCTCGGTTGATCTGCACCAGCGTACCTGCCTGTGTTACGTAGCAGGTAATGCGCTGGGCGTCGTTGGAAAGGGCATCGTCGATGGGAAGCAGCTTCCGATCGGCGTCGTACAGTCCGTAAACGTCGTCCTTTTTCCGAATATAATAATTCGTTCCGTCGGCGGGATCGGTGAAGGTGATCGTCTCCACGTAATCCAGGACGAAGAAGAGCGCAATGGCAAGGAGGACGACGGCGACCGCAGACAGAATGATCGCCCGCTTCCGTCGCTTCATGAGCGATTGTTTTTTCTTATCCGCAATACTCATTATCGATATTTTCTCCTTACTAATACGAAAATACCTGCTCCAAGCGCCAGAACGGCGGGAACGATGGAGAGAACGAGGGTATATTGCGTAGCTTCCGCCGTGGTGACGGTGTCGATGGTGTAGTCTCCGAAGGATTTGAACTTGATGGTAACGGGAACGGGCTCCTGACCGATGGTACGCAGGGCGTACTCAAGGAAGGTGCTGTTTCCGTAGGAGGTGCTTTGCAGAAGCTCTGCCGATGCGAAATCGGTGCTTCCGCAGGCAATCACGTAGGAGCTTTCGGTCATATAGGAGCCGATGTTGTTATCCTCTACCACGTTGTGGGATTCCATGGTAACCGTCATCAGCTTCAGAGGATTCTGAGCCGTAGCCCGTTCTCTCTCGCCGCCGTTTGCCATGGCAACGGCGTTCTCGCTCGATACGAATACGTCGTAAATATAGCGATAGGTTCCGTCTACTCCGTAATAACCGTAGGTGTAGGAGGTCGCGTCGTCACCGTCTCCCTCGTAATAGGAGGGTGCGTACAGGTCCGAATAAGAGATGGGCATGGCATTGGGGAATACCATCATAGGCGCGGTGTTGGATGCCTTTCTCATATCCTCGGTCAGGAACGCGCCGCCGCCTCCAGCCGTGTAATACTCACCGCGAACGGTGTAGCCGTCCACCGTTAAGGACTGGGAGGGATCCCGTACAATGTGGGGATGGTATGCCGTCTTTCCGCCGCCCTGGGTGGTGGTTCGATCGTAGGAGATACCCCACTCCTCCAGATACGCCTCCAATTCGTAGAGGGGCTCGGTCAGGTCGGGCGACATGAATACCATCAGGGAGTTGTTTTTGTCCAGATAGTCGTCCAGCTTGTCGATCTCGTCAATATCCGAGTGCTTGCCGTCATTGACCGTAAAGTCGCTCTTGGGATTGAATACCACGATCAGTCGGCAATCGGCGGGGATCTCCTCCGCCGCCAGATTCAAGGTCTGTACCTTAAAGCCCGCGGTCTCCAGCGTGGTGACGAACTCGGTGTCGTCAAACGCTTCACCGTGGTTGGTGGTCAGACAAGCGATGGGAGATTCGGCGCGGGTAACGGCAAGGATCGCCGATGCGAATACCTTTTCGCCGTTGTATGCCCAGGGAGTCTCGTCCTCGTCAAACACGTAGAAGGTCTTGAGGTTGCGAACACGGTATTCGCTTCCGAACTCAATGATGACGCTCGACTCCGAGATGGTCTCCCCGTAGTGGCTGACCGACGTGGGATTCCAGACCACGTTGTGGTGCACGATCTCGATATAGTCGGGAAATTCCGCCTCGAGCTGTCTGGCGGTCTCCAGAATGAAGAGCTGCGTGGAGTTTTCCTCCCATGCGTCGGGATCGTCGCAGAAGATCAGCTTGATCATCAGATCCTCGTCGCGGAAGGTTTCTCCCTTTGCCTCTGCCTCGGCGCGCTTTTCGGCGCGAACCTTGTCAACCATGTCAATGGGAGAGGTGCTGTTCTCAAAATTAGAATCGCCGTTCCGGATCAGATCCACGCAGTTGTCGGACAGGGTGAAGAACAGCTCGGGGGTCAGATCCACGTACCAAAGGAATTTTCCCGCCAGGGCGGTAAAAATGACGTTGAATACGATGACCGCCGCAATGATGAGGGCGGTAAGAAGCGCTGTAACGCCGCCGTAGCGAAGCTTACGGCTGCTGGATGCTTTCAGTTTCATGATTCGTCTCTCCTTTCCCGATCAACCCCAACGGCGCTTGTCGTAAACGCGCACCGTCAAGAGAAGAAATACGCCCGAGATGGACAGGTAATAAAGGATCGCCGAGAAATCAAGGATTCCCGTGGTAAAGTTGCTGAAGCGGCTCATAAAGCTGAACCAGCTGATAATAAAGCGGATCCAATATACGTTGATAAACTGGTTGAGAACGTCCAGAAGCAGCATGACGAGAATGATCGCCACGGTGATCACCGCCGCCGCCAGCTGGTTTTCGGTCAGAGAGGAAATAAAGAGTCCGATGGCGATGAAGGCAAGACCGATCAGAAGGATTCCCAGAACACAGGCGAGGATCTCTCCCGTTACGGGACCGATGTGGTCAAGACCGTAGGAGTCGGAAAGACGCTCGGTGGCTGCGTAGGAATAGAGGGGGAAGAAATTGATGCAGGAAACCAGAAGACATGAGCCAAACAGAGTTGCCGCCGCCAAAAACTTACCCAGAACCATGCCCCAGATCGAAACGGGCGCGGTCAGAAGCAGCTGCTCGGTCCGCAGCTTCTTTTCCTCGGCAAAGAGCTTCATGGTCAGAAGCGGAATGAGTATGATAAAGGAAAAAATCAGGGCGGTAAAATAGCCGTTGGTATCATAGCTTTTGGATACCAGCGTGAAGTAGCAGCAAAGCAATGCCGCCGCCGCCAGAAATACGCCTACGAAAACGTAGCCGATGGCGTTGATAAAATAGGAGCGAAGCTCTTTTTTATAGATCGCAAACATAAGTATGATCACCGACCGTAAGGTCGGAAATTCTCCTTTCCGAATTGTTGGTCCTTAGTTTTTCGATTCGTCGTCGCCGAAGAGCGCGGAAAATTCTCCGCCCTGCTTTTGCTCGGTCTTGCTCATGACCGATTTGGCAACCTCTTGCTCAAGAGCGGATGCGCGCGATTTCGAACCCGATCGGGAACGGCGCTCATAGCGGCTCTTCGGGGAGGATTGATCGACGATGGCGATAAAGACGTCCTCCAGGTTCATGCCAAGCGCCTCCATGCCAACCAGCGGCCAGTTCTTTTCCGCCAAGGTGTAGAACAGATTTTTACGGATATCCACACCCACCTCGCTCTCGATGGTGTAGCAATACGCGTCGCCGTCTCTCTGAGGCAGCAGCTCAGCACAGGTAATACCCGGCTTTGCGCGAAGGGTGGCGAGAACCTCCTTTTGAGGACCGCAGATCTTTACGTTGAAGCGGCGATTGCTTTCCACCGCCCGTGTGATATTTTCGGTCAGCTCGTCTGCCACGATCTTACCCTTGTTGATGATGATGATTCGGTCGCAGACCGCCTGAACCTCTTGCAAAATATGGGTGGAAAGAATGACCGTGTGGTCCCGACCGAGGTTGCGGAGCAGATTGCGGATCTCAATGATCTGCTTGGGGTCAAGACCAACCGTGGGCTCGTCGAAAATAATGACCTCGGGACTTCCGATGAGCGCCTGCGCGATGCCCACTCTCTGTCGGTATCCCTTGGACAGATGCTTGATGACCCGCTTATAAACGTCGCGGATCTTTACCACGTCGCAGATCTCCTCTAAGTGCTTGGTGCGATTGAGCTTACAGCCCTTCAGATTGTAATTGAAGATCAGGTATTCCTCAACCGTCATATCCAGATAAAGCGGAGGCTGCTCGGGGAGATAGCCGATGTGCTTCTTTGCCTCCAAAGGGTTGTCCAGTACGTCAAGTCCCGCGATGGAAACGCTTCCCGAGGTGGCGGAAAGATAGCCCGTCAGGATATTCATCGTGGTACTTTTTCCCGCGCCGTTGGGGCCGAGCAGTCCGACGATTTCTCCCTTTTTGACCTCGAAGCTGATGTCGTCTACCGCGCAATTTGAGCCGTAATTCTTGACCAGATGCTCAATTTTTATCATAATTCGGAAATTCCTTTCTGAATAAATTCTTGCCGAAATAAAAAATTCTTATACAGAATACATTATATCATATATTTATAAACAATTTATGAATTTGTGTGATTTTCGCCTGATTTCTTCTTGAAAATCCGCAGAAAAAACACAAAAGGAGCGCGCAGATTCAATCTGCGCGCTCGGGAAATTTTTGGGGTTATTTTGCGTTGGCAATATCCGCCAGGAGTGTTGCCAGATCCTTGGTGTTGGCTTCCCTGGTCTCCGCGATCTTGGACGTCAGGTCGCCGATGTATTGATTCGGGAAGTTGGTCTGGTCGTAGCCTACGTACCAGCGGAGCATCCACTGTACGGGACCGCCGAACGCCATGGAGTAGATGTATCCGCAGTCGTAGTAGGTGTTATCTACGATGTAGTCGAACATCTTTGCCTTCTCGGGGGTTGCTAAGTATCTGTACTGGTATGCCTTCTCACAGAGAGCGGGACGCAGCGAGCGATAGGACTCGGCAGCCATAACCTCCATGACGGCGGTGGTCTCCTCCACGCTGGTTACGTTGAAGGGGATACCGAGGATCGAATACTCGTCGTGAGGAGTCGCGCGGTACTCGGTCTGGTTGTCATCCCAAATGGGCATGGGAAGAACGGCGTATTTAAAGCTTACCTTCTTGAAGTAATCGCCCACGTCACCCAGCATGCCCGCATAGAAGATGGCGTTGTTGCCCGTAAACTTCTTTACGTTGTCGTCGTAGGAGTTGACGTAGCTGGAGTAAACGAACTCGTTCTCCTGATAGAGCTTACGGAGCGCGGTTGCGATCTCCAGGGTCTTTTCGTCGTCGTATGCCAAGGTGATGGTGTCACTTTCGGTTCTCTCAACGATCGGGATCGCCAGAGCAGCCAGGAAGCCGTCGATGGATTTCGCGTTACACTGGAGAGACGCGCCGTAAACGTTGGCGCTACCAACGCTCTCTACGTACTCAAGGAAGAGCTCGTAGGTCCAGGTGCGGTCGTAGACCTTATTGAGAAGGTCGTTGACCTCAATGCCGATGTATTCCTTCAGGAGGGTCTCGTTGACTGCCAGAACCTCAAGACGGGTAATAGCGGTGGTGGTTGCGTCACCTACCATGAAGAACTGCTTGCCGTAAATGGTGGATTCCTTGTTATAGCTCTGGTTCCACCAAACCTTCTCGGGAGAAAGATAATTTTCACTCTCCGCAAGACCGTTCAGGTTCTTGAAGTAGCCGTCGCCGATCCATTCTACGGCGTAAGACGCGAAGTTCGCGGAGAGGTGGTAAACCTCATCGCCGTTCTGGATTGCGTTATCCAGTCTTGCCTTCTGCTCCGAGCTTTCGCGACCCTGCGCGATTGCCCAGCCAAGGGTAACGCCCAGGTAGTCCTGTACGAATTGGTTTCTCTTGTAAACAGCGTCGGGGATCAGCTGACCGGTTTCCTGCTCGGAGTAGAACTCGTCCTTGTAATCTCCTCTTTGGAGAATGACGATTTCCTTGCCGCCGTAGCCTGCAAAGCCGTCTACACCCATCTGGGGAACCTCCAGCTGCTGTCTGGGGTCATCGGGCTCTTCCACGTCAAAAACCACTGCGGTGGTGTTTTCGCCGGTGCCCTCGTCGTCTACCCCGGGATTCTTTGCACAGGCAACGAAGCTGAAGAGCATGACCGAGATCAACAGAATACATAGGATTCTTTTCATCATTTTGCCCAAATTTCCTTTCTGATTTTTGTTTTTTATCGTGAATGATGGAGATATTATAACATAGATTGAAGAAATTTACAAGAAATAATGAAAATATTTTTATATTTTTTAATTTTTTTATTGTATTTTACAAAAAAGAAACGCGCCGACAAAGTCAGCGCGTTTCGAAAATGAAAGCTTAAAGGAGTTTTTGATTAGTCCTTTGCGTTTGCGATATCCTCCAGCAAGGTTGCCAGATCCTTGGTGTTCGCTTCCTTGGTCTCCGCGATCTTGGAAGCCAGGTCACCGATGTACTTGGTGCCGGAGTTTGCGTCGTAAACGACGTACTCACGGGGCATCCACTGTACGGGACCGCCGAACGCCATGGAGTAGATGTATCCGCAGTCGTAGTAGGTGTTATCTACGATGTAGTCGAACATCTTTGCCTTCTCGGGGGTAGCCAGGTATCTGTACTGGTATGCCTTCTCACAGAGAGCGGGAC
>JAZORA010000272.1:0-2336 GCA_045656365.1 Eubacteriales bacterium
CTACGATCCGACTTCATCAGGACTATACCGGTAAGGCTAAAGAATATGCTCTTGCATATGCATCAGGTATTGGCGCAGGAAGAGCAGGTATTCTTGAAACATCCTTCCGTGAGGAGACCGAGACCGACCTCTTCGGTGAGCAGGCTGTTCTTTGCGGCGGTGTTACCGAGCTGATGAAGGCCGGCTTTGATACGCTGGTTGAGGCAGGTTACGAGCCTGAGATGGCTTACTTTGAGTGTATCCACGAGATGAAGCTGATCGTTGACCTGATCAACAACGGCGGATTCGCACAGATGAGATACTCCATTTCCAATACCGCAGAGTACGGTGACTACAGAACGGGTAAGAGACTGATCACCGAAGAGACTCGCAAGGAAATGAAGAAGGTTCTCTCCGAGATTCAGGACGGTACCTTTGCTTCCGAGTTCATGCAGGAGTTCTCCGCAGGCAGACAGGCGAAGTTCCTGGCAACCCGCCGCAAGGAGAGTGAGCACCAGCTGGAAAAGACGGGCGCTGAGCTTCGTCAGATGATGAGCTGGCTGAAGAAATAAGTTTCGTTTGCGAAAACAATATATGGGTTCACGGAATTTTTCCGTGAACCCATATGGAAATTAAAAAAGGAGGTTTTTGAGATGCTGATGTCGGTTAACGTAGGGAATTCGACTATTTCCGTTGGATTTTTCCAGGAGGATGCTTGTCGTTTGCTCTTTCGCTTTGAGCTGTCGGCAGACCCCAAGAAAACCTCGGACGAATATCAGTCCCTCATTCTAAGTCTCTTTCGGGAGAGAAGTGAATCGGCAGAGCCGATTTCGGGAGTCATCCTCTCTTCCGTCGTTCCGCAATTGACGATGACGGTATGCCGTGCGGTAGCGTCCTTTGCGGGTGTTGAGCCGCTGGTGGTGGGCCCCGGTTTAAAAACCGGCTTTCCCATCAAAATTGATTCTCCCTCGGAGCTTGGGGGAGATATGGTAGCCGACGCGGCTGCTGTGGTGGCGTCTCAAATCGGTCGCGGCGGCGCGATCGTGGTAAACATGGGAACGGTGACGACCGTTTCCGCCATCAATCGCTTCGGCGAGTTCGTTGGCTGTGCCATTGCGCCCGGTGTTCGTGTTTCTTTGGACGCGTTGCATACCCGTACGGCACAATTGCCAAACGTAGTATTGGCAAAGCCAAGCCGTTCGATCGGGAAAAGCTCCCGTGAATCGGTTTGCTCGGGCGTGGTTTTGGGCAACGCCATGATGCTGGACGGCTTCGTTTCCCGCTTTGCTTCGGAAATGAAGAGCGACGTCAAGGATCTTCGCCTTGTTATGACAGGGGAATATGCGCAAACCGTTATGTCCTCCTGCGAAAATTCTTTCGTTTACGATGAGAATCTGACCCTTTGCGGTCTGTATTACCTCTATCGTAATACGGTACAAAATTCTTAAGCTTGATAACATCGGCATACGCCGTGGTTATAAATTTTTACGCGCCGTACCCTCGGGACGGCAGCGTCGGGTGAAAGTCCCGAGGAAGGGAACACGAGATGTTCAAAAATAATTTTATTGAGACAGCACAAACGGCTGTACTTGCATTTGCGGAGGTAGTAAGATGAGAAACACGAATCAAAAAATCCTTCGCATGGTTCAAATGGCAATGCTGATTGCCCTGGTAGTGGTGTTGCAAATCATCAGCGCAATGATTCCCCCCGTTGGTGGCGTATCCATTACCCTGACGTTGGTTCCCGTGGTTGTAGGTGCCATTCTGTTCGGTAGAAAGGGCGGAGCGCTTCTTGGCTTCAGCTTTGGCTTGATCGTTCTGATCAACTGCATGACGGGTCTTGACGTGGGTGGTAACATTTTGTGGAATGCCAATCCCTTTTTGACCGCGGTGATCTGCTTCGTAAAGGGAATTGCCGCAGGCTTTGTTCCCGCGCTTCTCTATGAGGCGGTCAAGGGAAAGAAGGAGTCGGTGGGCAGTGGCAGAAAATACGTGGCGGCTCTCGTTGCGGCACTTTCCGCTCCCGTGGCCAATACAGGTCTGTTCGTATGCGGAATGCTCCTCTTCTTTATGGAGACCCTTCGGGCATGGGCAGGAGGAACCGACTTGGCTTCCTATATTCTGCTTGGACTTGCCGGCGTGAACTTTTTGGTGGAATTTTTGATCAATATCATCCTGACGCCCGCGATCGTTCGGATCGTGGAAGCAGTCAAGAAAAAATAAATTACGATTTGAAATAGGAGAAAGATTATGTCACTTCGTTCCGATAACGTAACGCGCGGTGCTGAACGCGCACCCAACCGAAGCTTGTTTTACGCCATGGGCTATACCAAGGAGGAGCTGGAAAGACCTCTCAT
>JAZORA010000273.1:0-7738 GCA_045656365.1 Eubacteriales bacterium
GCTTCGCGCCGCCGTCAATGGGCTCGCCCATTCCGTTAAAAACACGTCCCAGCATATTGGGAGAAACGGGAAGCTCCACGCCGTGTCCCGAAAAACGAACCAAGTCGGAGGCCAAGCGGTCTTAGGAAGACAATGGTTCCACTCAACTCCTTGGCCCACAGAACGACATGGCTACGATCCGACTTGCTTCGCGCCGCCGTCAATGGGCTCGCCCATTCCGTTAAAAACACGTCCCAGCATATTGGGAGAAACGGGAAGCTCCACGCCGTGTCCCGAAAAACGAACCTTACTCTCTGCCAGATTGAGTCCCGCACTCGATTCAAAGAGCTGAACCAGCACGTTCCGACCGTTGACCTCCAATACGCGGCAACGGCGAACCTCTCCGTTCGGGAGCTCGATCTCGCCCAGCTCGTCGTATTTGACTCCCTCGACCTGCTTTACCAGCATCAGAGGTCCTGCGACCTCTTCAATCGTTCTGTATTCTCTGATCATAATCGTTTATCCTTCCAAAATCAATGCATCGGATTCCCCAAGGACTCATTCGCTCTTCTCGGCAAGAAGAGCGTCCATCTCTGCGGTAATCTCTGCGTCAATCTTTGCGTATTCGTTTTTGTATTGCCCGTAGGGGATCGCCTTGGCACGTCCGATCCGCTCTCTGACGGGAAGCTCGGAGATCTTCTGGATATCCGCTCCTGCCGCCACGGCGCGCCGCGCCTTGTCGCCGAAGGAGAAAATCAGGGAGATCAGTGCATCCTGCTTATCGAGCTGGGTAAAGCTGTCGTCCTCCTCAAAGGCGTTCTGCTGCAAAAAATCCTCACGGATCGACTGAGCAAGCTCCAGCGTCAGGCGGTCGTCGGAGGACAGGGCGTCCATACCCACGAGCTTAACGATCTCCTGCAGGTCGCTTTCGATCTGCAAGGTTTTGAGAAGCCTTGCCGTGTTCTCCATCCAGCTCTTCGACACGTGCTCCGAGAACCAACCCGACAGGCGGTCACGGTAGAGTGAATAGGAGTTGAGCCAGTTGATGGCGGGAAAATGACGGCGGTACGCCAAGGAGGCGTCCAGACCCCAGAATACCTTGACGATACGAAGGGTCGCCTGGGTCACGGGCTCGGAAATATCTCCACCCTGGGGAGAAACCGCGCCGATAGCGGAGAGAGCCCCCTCTCTTCCCTCGCCTCCAAGACACACCACCTTACCCGCACGCTCATAGAACTGCGCCAGACGGCTGGTCAGGTATGCGGGGTATCCCTCCTCACCGGGCATTTCCTCAAGACGTCCCGACATCTCGCGGAGCGCCTCTGCCCAACGGGAGGTGGAGTCTGCAATCACGGCAACCGAATATCCCATGTCGCGGTAATACTCGGCAATGGTAATACCCGTATAGATCGACGCCTCACGCGCCGCTACGGGCATATCCGAGGTGTTGGCGATCAGAACAGTTCTCATCATCAGGGATTTTCCCGTACGGGGGTCGATCAGCTCGGGAAATTCTCTGAGAACGTCGGTCATTTCGTTTCCGCGCTCGCCACAGCCGATGTAGACCACCAGATCCACGTCGCTCCACTTTGCCAGCTGATGCTGAACCACCGTCTTACCGGACCCAAAAGGACCGGGTACGCATGCCGTACCGCCCTTGGCGATGGGAAACAGCGCGTCTATCACGCGCTGACCCGAAATCATGGGCTCAACGGGGGGGAGCTTTTGCGCATAGGGACGGGATACGCGGACGGGCCACTTTTGCATGAGGGTGATCTCCTCCATGGTTCCGTCCTCCAGCTTCAGCTTACCGATCCGATCGGTCACACGATAATCTCCCTCGTAAAGCTCAACGATCATGCCCTTCTTTCCCGGGGGAACCATGATCTTGTGCGTCAGAACCTCCGACTCCTGCACACTTCCGTATACGTCACCCGCCACCACCGTATCACCGAACTTCAAGGCGGGAACAAAGTGCCATTTTCTCGAACGGTCCAGCGCGGGCTCGTCGATGCCCTTCATAATATTGGAGCCGAATTTTTCACGCATGGTCTCGAGGGGGCGCTGAATTCCGTCGTAAATACCGGTGACAAGACCGGGACCCAGCTCCACCGAAAGGGGAGCGCCCGTGGAAACCACCTTGTCTCCGCGTCCGATTCCCGCGGTTTCCTCGTAAACCTGAATGGATGCGCGGTCACCGTGAATCTCGATGATCTCGCCGATCAGTCGCTTTTCTCCCACGCGAACCACGTCGAACATATTTGCCTCACGCATCCCCTCGGCAATGACGAGAGGACCCGAAACCTTCAGGATTTTTCCTTCTATCATAATTTCAACGTTACCTCCGATTATTACTCTGTTTTTTCAGAGCGCCGAGCGGCGCTCTCCGGGGGACGAAAGAAAACACAGAAAAAGCTCTCGTCTCCGTCGGGATCAGTTATCTTCCTTGAACAGGATATCCGCACCCACCGCGCGCTCGACCGCGCTCTTGATGCTCGCCAACCCGTACCCGCGGCTTCCCGAGCCACCGGGGATCACGGTAATGGCGGGAAGAGGCAGATCCTTGTATTTTGCCATCTCCTCTTCGAGGGCAACCGCATAGCTTTCCACCAAAAAGATCACCGCGTACTCTCCGCTCTTGACCAGCTCCCGAAGCGTTTTCTCCGCCTCGTCCGCGCCAGCCGCCTCGTGAACCGAAAAGCCAAGCGCCATAAAGCCAAGCACACTGTCTCTCTCTCCGATAATTCCAATCTTATACATCGCTCTTCCTCAATCTTTCCCGAATCACGTCAGGAGCAAGTCCCGCGTCCTTTCCGGCCAGAAGGATCCGTATATTTTTTACCGTATATTCCAAAGCCACCGCGTATCCGATCAGCACCTCCGCGCCGAAGGGAGCGAATTTGCTCTTCTCCGCCACCGAAAGCCAGATCTCGTCCGACCGTCTCTCCAGAATGTTCATCGGTGTTTGTCCGCTCTCAAGAAGAGGTGACATTGCCGAGTAGCGACCGAAAGAAAGCTTTTCCGCCAAATAGGACTCGCCCTCTCCCATCGCCTCCCAAAGTTCGGCAAAGGAAAAGACTCCTCCCTCTAAAAAGACCTCCTCGAAAAAGCCTTTTGCGTTTGCTCCCACCTTCATGCGGAGCAGACGAATTGCGCTCATGATATTCAACAGATCGATTCTCGTCTCCACCAGCTCCACGGCGTACGGAACACCCGTGCTCCGTGCGGCGTTCAGCATGTCCGCGAAGCACGCGCGGTCTATGATCAGATCGACCGTCTGCGGATTCCCCGTTTTGGAAAAGCACTCCTCTGCCTCCGGGATCGCACTTGCTATTTCGGGCGAAAAGGCCCCATAATCCTTTCGCGCGAAGGCGTCCTTTACCGCCTCAAGTCCCAGCGTTCCCACTCGGTCAAACAGCATGCCGTCGGGCTCGATTCCCCGAAACGCGCACTTGATCACCGCTTTGATGTTGTTGCAATCGTAGGGATATCGCAAAAAACTGCAAAGTCCCCTGCCTCCGTCCATTCGATCCAGCTCGGCATAGCCGTCCTGCAAAAATCCAAGCAGCGTCTCCTCACGCAAAAACTCGCCCGTCTTGTCCTCCCCCGCATACTTCAGGGTAAACCCAAGATCGGGAAGCATTGCCACGATCTCTGCCGTGCTTTTTGCCTCCATCATGCGGTCGAGCTTCTCCTTGCCGGGAAGACGCCCCTCCATGGCGCGGACTCTTGCCGATCCGTACAAATAGTCGGTATCTCTGTATCTCTCTGCCATCATCCGCTTCCTTTCTTCTCAGGAAACAGTCTGCGAGCCACATTCGCCTCAAGCTCGGGGCGAATGCTATGAAGCAGCGTGGAAAGTGAGCAATTCAACTCGGTGGCCCCACAGCGCAAAATCAAGCCTCCGTCGATGGCAACCGCCCTCTCTCCGAGAACGATCGGGCGCGTCAGCGCCGAGAGCTCAACCTGGCTTGTCCTCCGAAGCGCCTCGATCAGACGATCTCCCAAACGATGCAGATCCCGCTCACAGAGAAGAACCTCGTACGCCTCAAATTCGGGGACATCCTCCTCGCCGTACAGCTCGCGACTTTCACGCTCGTTCTCGATCTGCCGACGCAGACAAGAGCCGAGGATCATCACAAGAAGCTCCAGATACCGATCCTCCGACAGATGGAGAATCTCCTTTTTCGCCGTATCAAACGCCTCGTCGATCAGAGCCGCTCTCGCCTCCAGCACGGTGTTTCTGCGAACCACCGCCTCGCCCGATTTGGTGCGGGATAGGATCCCAACCGCCTCTCGCTTGGCGTCCTCCTCGATTTTGGCGCGAAGCTCTGATGCCCGCCGAGCCGCCTCGGCGGCAATCTCGGCGCATCTGGCGTCAGCCTCCGCCAGCTTTGCCGCGGCATCAGCCCTCGCTTCTTCCAATATTTTATCGGTAATTTTACTTAAGCCTGTCATTCAAGCCTCCTTCGTCGATTCCGCGACACGTCGTTTCTTCATTCCCTTGGATTCTCGTCACTTAGATCTTTGCGAAGAGAACGAGCAGAAGGGATACGAGCACAGCAAAGATCGCGTAGGTCTCAACCAGAGCCGCGGAGGTAATTGCCTTACCAACCTCCTTCGGGCGCTTAGCGATCAGAGAGATACCCGAAGCGGCAACCTTACCCTGCTTAATAGCAGAATAATAGCCAACGATGGCGATGGGAAGAGACGCCATCAGAAAATACGCGCCCTGCGCAACACTCAGGGTCACGGGAGTCGCTCCCAGAAGACCCATCTTAAAGATGATCAGAAATGCGGTGATCAGACCGTAAATACCCTGCGTACCGGGGAGCGCCTGAAGAATCAGCGCCTTACCGAACTTAGAGGGATCCTCGGAAAGCAGACCCGAAGCCGACTCACCAACCAGTCCTACACCCTTGGCGCTTCCCATACCCGCAAGCGCCGTTGCCAAAGCCGCTCCGAGAAGCGCCAGATTGTTTCCTGTAAAAATCAAGTTCATCAGTTCACCAAAAGTCATTTTTATTTCTCCTTTTATGATTCAATATTAATGTTTCGTTTTTGAATGGATCCAAAGCTTATTCCTCGGTATACTTGTCCGACGGAACCATGGGCTCAAAGGCAATGCCGCCGTCCTCGTAAAACTTGTTGAAAAATTCAATATACTGCAGACGGGAGGTATGCACAAAGGTTCCCAGAACGTTGATCGCCACGTTCAAAAGGTGTCCCACCACGAAGGCGACGATCAGGGCAATAAAGCCGATCACCGTCGGTCCGCCCATTGTTCCGAGAATGTTTACCACCTGGGCGATAACACCTGCCGCCAAGCCCAGCGCCAGAATTCTGGAGTAAGAAAGCAGGTCGGATGCGTAGCTGATCAGGTCATAAAGACCAAGCAGTCCCTTCAAAAGCTTCATTACGACGTTTTTCTCGCTTCTGCCATGGGTCAGGACGATCAGCGCCGCCGCGCCGACGGTTACCCAAAGTCCCACCGAGGGAACAAGAGCGAGAAGTCCAAAGCCCGCGAAAAGCACCCAGTAAGCGCCGATATCCAAAATCGCGTCCACCACGTGTCCCTCCTGACAGAGCAGCACGAATTTCACCGCCATACCCGCGATCAGGTGAACGGCACCGACCGCCAGAGATACGACAAGAAACGCCATGGGATTCTGCAACGGATCAAAGAACACCGCCACGTTGGCGGCATCCGCGCCAAGAAGCGCCAGATTGGGAAGATTCTCCTCGGGGATCATGAGCATGTTTTTCATAATCGCCAAAGGAAGATCTCCGAAATACGCGCCAAACAGTACGCCAAAAAGCACCGAGGATATTCCGCAATAGCCGAACATCTTGAGGAAGCGCTCCATTCCAAGGGAGGGCTTTAAGAGCTTAATGCCGCCAAAGCAGCCGAGGATCAGAAGCAATCCATAGCCCGCGTCGGCAAACATAATACCGAAAATAATAAAGTAAAAAACACTCATAATGAACGTAGGATCAAACTTACCGTAGGCGGGATAGGAGTACATGCCCAGCACCCACTCAAAGTTTGCGGCAAACCCATTGTTCTTCAGAAGAATGGGAGGATTCTCGTCGGCGTGAGGATCAACCATCTCATAGGCACACACGAATTTTTCAAGCGTGTCCCTGACACGTCCCTCCATCTCCTCGGGGACCCAGCCCCAAAGCATTGCCATGCTTTTGGTGGAAAGAAATTTTTCCTGATTGACGATGGAGGTCAGGTTGGTCTCTTCCAGATCGTAAAGAACCTCCACCTCCTCAAGCGCGTCCGCCAGCACAAGATATTGCGCCGCCAACACCTCGTTTTCTCTGGTCAGAGAGGACAATTGCGCTTTCATATCCCGAATATATTCCGCCGCGGTCTGCTCCACGCCCCCAAAGCTCGCCTTCACGAAGCCATAGGAGGAAAGCACACCCGCCACGGTGTCGGTATCCGACTTACACGAGATCACCGAAATATACTTGCCGCTTGCGTCGGCCAACAGCAATTCCGCCACAGCGCCCGCCGCGTAAAGCTCCCGCCCCAAGGCCTTGAGATCCGCCGTGGGAGGCAAAGCGCCCAGCACCACGTCGGTTTTTCGGGTCTCCGTAAAGCCGAGAGGAAGATCGTATTTTCCATACGGCGTCGCCGCCAAAATTTTCGTCTTTAAGAGCGCGATCCTTCCCGCAACCTCCTCTTGACGAGCCCCCAGCTCCAGTGTCCTCCGCACGGCTTGTCTCGCCACCTCTGCCGACCCATCGGCTTCAAAGCGATCGAAATCCACCCGTCTCTTCGGACGGATCAAGCTTCGCTTCTTGGTCGAGTAGGGATTCAGGATCGTTATGGCATCGTTGATTTCCGCCACCACGCGCTCCGCAGAGGCGCGCGCAGTGTCGCAATTCAGCCGCCGTAGCGCCAGATCCGACGCCACCGACTCCTCTGCCTGTCCTACGTCCACACAGCGCAAGCGGATCAATCGCTTAATGAGCGAATCCACCTCGTCCCGATGGGCGAACACCGTCAGCCTTTTCATTTTGCTTACTGACATTTTTCAAATATTCCTCCGATGATCAATCTCACCGCTTCCCCCATATAAGGGGCACTAGCCTTCGCCAGCAGCTCCGCCTCTTTTTCGGCGTCCTTGCGGCTCTTTTCCAATACCTCGTCGGCTCTCTCTCGGGTCAGACGCAGCTTTTCGGCGTTTTTATCCGCCGCCTCATTCGCCGCCTGCTCACAAAGCAGAGCCGCCGCCAGCTCAGCATTCCGAATCCGCTCCCTCGCCTCATCCGTGGCGTCAGCGCAGATCTGCTCTGCCTTCGCCTCGGCATTCCTGATTCTCATAATCGTTTCTCTTGACAAAATCTACCGCCTCCATTTCATCCGTTTACCGTGCAGTTTCTTGTTTTATATTGCAATATATTTTCCTGATTTTCCATGTTTTTTGTACTTTTCCAAGAACATTTTTTCTCTTCCGTCAAGCTTCGTCAAAGGACGAGATCTGCCGAAATTCCTTTCCGTCGCAAACAAAGCAGCCGTCGGAAGTAAGAAGAAATCCTCGGCAGGAGCGAAGCTCGGATCGACGAAGCTTTGGCAAGGAAAGGCGCTCTGCCACCTGACGGGGGGGCAAAAGCAATCCACTCTCAAGCTCCCATACGTGGGCATCAAGCCCTCTTTCGAGAAGCTCCCGCTCCCCTTTTCTTCTCCCCCCCGCCCCACGGCAAAACCGCAAAAGACCCCCCCTCCCCCCCCTCGCCCTCCCCC
>JAZORA010000274.1:0-3020 GCA_045656365.1 Eubacteriales bacterium
CACCCCCAGATTGCTTCGGCAGTCTGGGGGTTTTATTGTTGCATAGAAACTTGGTAGGGGAGGGGCTTGCTCCTCCCGTCTTTTATCTCTAACATTGTAGGGACAGGCGTCCTCGACTGTCCAAAACGAAACACGGAGGAGCACGAATACAACGAACAGGGCGCAGAAATCCGCACGTTCACGTACAATTCCCTCGGCCCCTCCTCCAAATTCTACACCGAGTACGAGGTGGATGAGAAGGGAAGAACCCTTGCGGCATTTGACGAGAGCGGCGAGCATAAGACGACCTTTGACTATGAGCCCGACGGCGTCAGCGTCAGAGCCGAGCGACTGCCGAACGGTAGCAAATTCTCCTACGGCAGAGACAAGGACGGAACGGAAACACAGGGGACGGTTAGCGTGAAAGTCGATTGATTTTCATTAGTTGTGTGCGCCTTAAAAAAGGCATGCGGTGTTCCTTGTGTGCCCCCCCCCCCAGATTGCTTCAGCAGTCTGGGGGGTTCTTTTTTATTTCTGATTGTTCAAAAGCTCCGATACCAGCTCCCCTACGATCACGGGATTGGCGCGGCCGCCGCTTTTTGACATGATCTTGCCGATCAGCGCCTTGGCTGCCGCCGTTTTTCCTCGGCGATAGTCTTCGAGGATCTTCGGATTCTCTTCTAAGTTATCCATAACTAACTTTCGAAGTATCTCTCGGTCGTTGATCTGCTCCCAGCCGCGCTCTCGGGCGAGGGCAGCGGGACTTTGATCGTTTCGCCAAAGCTCCGCGAGGAGCTTTTTTGCCACCGAGCTATTGATCCGCTCCTCTCCCCAAAGGGTCACAAGCTCCGCCATATGCTCGGGCGAGATGGGACAGACGCTCTCCTCCGTATCGCAAAGCCGCAAGACCTCGGATATCATCAGGTTGGCAAGCAGCTTTTTATAGGGGGTGCACTTCGCCGCCTTCTCAAAATACTCGGCACGGTCTCTTTCCAGAGAGAGCTGCGCGGCGTCATAGCCCGAAAGCCCGTATTCGCGGACGTAACGGGCTTGCCGTTCGTCGGGAAGGGTCGGGAGACTCTCGCGAACTGCCTCGATCTCCTCATCCAAGAGGTGAATCGGGGGCAGATCGGGCTCGGGAAAATACCGATAATCGTGGGCGTTCTCTTTTTGGCGCAATGCTTCGGTCGTTCGGTTTGTCTCGTTAAACCGTCTGGTCTCCTGAAGGATCGTCTCACCCCGCTCCAGCGCCTCGATCTGTCGCTTTGCCTCGGCTTCGATGGCGTGGGCGGTGTAGGTAAAGGAATTCAGGTTCTTCATTTCGGTTCTCGTGCCCATCGTTTCCTCTCCCCGTCGGCGCACCGACAAATTCACGTCGCAACGGAGCGCTCCCTCGTTCATGCGGCACTCGGAGACCCCCGCGTATCGAAGGATCGAACGGAGCTTTTTGAGATAAGCCACCGCCTCCTCGGCGCTTCTCAGGTCGGGGGCGGAGACGATCTCAATGAGGGGAACACCCGAGCGGTTCAAGTCGACCCGTGTACCGCCCTCCCGATCGTGGATCAGCTTGCCCGCATCCTCCTCCAGATGGATTTCGGTAATGCCGATGCGCTTAATCTCTCCCGCCAAGTCGATCTCCAGAAATCCGTCCCGACAGATGGGACGATAGAACTGGGTGATCTGATACGCCTTGGGAAGGTCGGGATAAAAATAATTTTTTCGGTCAAAGGAAGAGTCGGGCATTACGCGACAGCCCGTGGCAAGGCCCGCCCGTACGGCAAGCGTTACCGCGTGTCGGTTGAGGGTCGGAAGCGCGCCCGGCAGTCCCATACACACGGGACAGCACCTTGTATTGGGGGGCGCACCAAACTCGACGCCGCACCCACAGAAAATCTTGGTTTTGGTGGCAAGCTCTACGTGAACCTCCAAGCCGATAACTACTTCGTACTCGCTCATGTTGCCGCCTCCTCTTCTTGGTTAGTTTCTACTAACGTTTTTGCTCCCCGATAGAGCAGAGGCTCGCAAAAGGCATCCGCCACAAGCTGAAGTCCCACGGGAAGTCCCGCTTCGTCCCGTCCGACGGGGAAGGAAAGGGCGGGCAGACCCGTAAGATTGGCAAGAACGGTGAAGCGATCCTCCCCATAGGGAAGAGTGGGATCGTCCTCTCGCGTCTTGTCCCCTAAGGGATATGCCGTGGTGGGCGCGGTGGGAAGAAGCAGGAGATCGCAGTCCTCAAAGAGTGCCCGCATTTGGGCGCGCAAGCGCTCCGCGATCCTTTTCGCTTTGGCGTAATATTGCTCGTAATAGCCCGAAGACAGAGCGAAGGTGCCGAGAAGCAGTCGTCTTTTGACCTCCTTGCCGAGCCCCTCGGATCGGCTTTTTCGATAAAGCTCCTCTACGTCTTGTGACCCCTCGGCGCGCTTTCCGTAGCGAATCCCGTCAAATCGGGCGAGATTCGAGGACGCCTCGGCGGAGGAAATCAGATAATACGCCTCGGTGGCGTAGAAAAAGGCAGACAGGGCTTGGGGAGAGATCGTGAAAATCCGCGCACCCGCCAACCGACAAGCCTCGACCGTTCGAGACAGGGCGTTGGCAACCGCGGAGGAAATTTCCCCAAGAAGCTCAGGGGAAAGCACACCGATCCGAAGTCCCTCGATCCCCCTGTCAAGCTTCGGGGAAGCATGGGGTATGGCTTGGGGGACGGTGGTAGCGTCATGGGAATCAAGTCCCGCAATTACAGAGAGAACCGCCGCGTTATCCTCCGCCGTTTTCGTCAGGACTCCCACCTGCTCTAGTGAAGAGGCAAAGGAGACCAAGCCCCAGCGGGAGACTCGTCCGTAGGTTGGCTTCATGCCAAAGAGTCCGCAAAAGGCGGCGGGCTGACGAACCGAGCCACCCGTATCCGACCCAAGGGCAAAGGATGCCATGGAGGCGGCAACGGCGGCGGCAGAGCCGCCCGAGCTTCCGCCCGCGGATCTATCTTTATCAAGCGGATTGCGTATAGTGCCGAAATAGGAGTTTTCAAGTCGGAGGCCAAGCGG
>JAZORA010000275.1:0-2618 GCA_045656365.1 Eubacteriales bacterium
GGTCTGCCCCGTGTCGAGGAGTTGTTCGAGGCGCGTCAGCCCAAGAAGCCCGCGATCATGTGCGAGATCAACGGTTCCGCTCATATTTCTACGGGCGAGAACTCCATTCACATCGTTACCGTTCATCCCGACGCTGAACAGCCCGAGGGTGTGATCGGCGAAGTGAAAGAATATCAGATTCCTTACGGCACCAAGCTCGCTATCAAGGAAGGTCAGCATCTCACGGTCGGTGAGGCGATCACCGAAGGAAATAAGGCGCCTGCCGATATTATGCGTATCCAGGGACTCGAGGAGGTTTACAAGTACCTCATTATGGAGATCCAGAAGGTTTACCGTTCGCAGTCCTGTAACGTAAACGATAAGCACGTGGAGATCATCGCACGTCAGATGACGCGTAAGATCCAGATCGAGGACGGAGGCGATTCGGGACTTCTGGTTGGCACGAAGGTGGATATGACCGAATTCGAGAGAGCCAACAAGGAGGTTCAGGCAAGAATCGACGCAGGCGAGGGAGACCTCAGCTTCGCGCAGGGAAGCACGATCCTGCTCGGAATCACCAAGGCGTCGCTTCAGACCGAGTCCTTTATGTCGGCAGCATCCTTCCAGGAGACCACCAAGGTGCTCACCGAGGCGGCGATCGAAGGAAAGACCGACTATCTCCGCGGACTCAAGGAGAACGTTATCATCGGAAAGCTTATTCCCGCCGGAACGGGTATGGAATGCTACAAGGGTGTTGGCGTGACCAAGACCGAGGAGCAGACCGAGGAGCCCGCATAAGCGAAAATTTGCGAAAAAAAGCAAGCACGGGGTTGCCGTTTGGCGATCCCGTGCTTCAAACTATCGGCGATCTTTCGATATGCAAAGAAAAAACAGAATTTCTTCAATTTGCTTGAATATGATATGTAAAAAATGCAAAAATATTTCAATGACGCTATTTTGAAAATTGTGCGAAAGGTAGAAATTTTCCGTTAAAAATCTTCATACTTGACAAAATCGCTTGAGAATGATATAATAAACTGTATTTGTTTGCGACTATGCCATCTTTATGCCCGTTTTGGGGAGGCTCGCGAACAAACCAATGGACAGGTTCACACGGCCAAGCGGTCGGGTGTCTGTATATAAACATTAAATTTTTGAAGAAGGAGGAAATCTGTTAGAATGCCAACGTTTAACCAACTTGTCAGACAGGGTAGAGGCGCAAAGACCTACAAGTCTAAGGCTCCCGTGCTTCAGAAGGGCTTCAACTCCCTGAAGAACGCAACGATCGACCAGTCTGCACCCCAGAAGAGAGGCGTTTGCACGAAGGTCTCCACGACCAGCCCGAAGAAGCCTAACTCTGCAATGAGAAAGATCGCAAGAGTAAGACTTACCAACGGACTTGAGGCAACCGTCTATATCCCCGGCATCGGACACAACCTGCAGGAGCACTCTGTGGTTCTGATCAGAGGAGGAAGAGTAAGAGACCTTCCTGGTGTTCGTTACCACATCATTCGCGGTACGCTGGACGCACAGGGCGTTGCAAACCGTAACCAGAGCCGTTCCAAGTACGGCGCAAAGGTCGCTAAGAAGAAGTAATTCCGAATAGCGCAAACTCACAAAAAAGCACAGTCAGCCCGTCAGATCGAATCCATAAATTTAATGTTTATATTCAACCCGACGGCGCTTACAGAAGAAGGCTTTTGAGTACCAATGATCTCATAATATTAATGAAGGAGGGAAGTACAGTGCCGAGAAGAGGTCGTATTACCAAAAGAGACGTATTGCCGGATCCGTTGTACGGTTCCAAGCTCGTAACGAAGCTGATCAACAACGTAATGTATGACGGCAAAAAGGGCGTAGCCCAGACCATTGTTTACGATGCATTTAAGCTCGTAGAAGAAAAAGTCGGTCAGAATCCGCTGGATATGTTCCAGGAAGCTCTTGAAAACGTGATGCCCGTTCTGGAGGTCAAGGCTCGCCGCGTGGGTGGTTCCACCTACCAGGTGCCGATGGAAGTCAGAGCGGAGCGCCGCCAGACGCTTGGTCTGCGTTGGATGATTCTGTTCGCAAGAAAGCGCGGAGAGAAGACCATGGCAGAGAGACTTGCAGGCGAAATCATGGATGCAAGAAACAGTGCAGGCGGAGCGTTCAAGAAGAAGGAAGAGACGCACCGTATGGCAGAAGCAAACAAGGCGTTTGCTCACTACAGATATTGATCTGCCTAAGTTGATCAAGGAGAAAAACCAATGGCAAGAGAATATTCACTTCAAAATACCAGAAACATCGGTATCATGGCGCACATCGACGCCGGAAAAACCACTACCACAGAGCGTATCCTGTTCTACACGGGTAAGACCCACAAGTTGGGTGAGACGCACGACGGCGGCGCAACCATGGACTGGATGGCGCAGGAGCAGGAGAGAGGTATCACCATTACCTCCGCTGCAACCACGTGCTTCTGGAAGGAAAACAGAATTAACATTATCGACACCCCCGGTCACGTTGACTTTACCGTTGAGGTAGAGCGTTCCCTGCGCGTGCTTGACGGTTCCGTAACCGTTCTTTGCGCAAAGGGAGGCGTTGAGCCCCAGTCTGAAACCGTTTGGAGACAGGCTGACAAATATAAGGTCCCGCGTATG
>JAZORA010000276.1:0-2001 GCA_045656365.1 Eubacteriales bacterium
TCGCGCTTGCCGGGGTACCCCTCGGCGTATTTGTTGGTCAGTACCGAGCCCATGGCGCAAAGCACCGCCTCGGACACCACATTTTCGGATGCGATCAGCTCAAGACCGTCCTGCTGACGGGCAAATTCCGCGGAAATGGCATCGGCAATTTCCGGATCGGTTGCCGCAACTGTTTTGATCATCTCGTCAATCATTTCAAATTCCTCCGCAAGTTTACAGATTTCCTGAATATTTACTATAATGAATTATTATACTGTATATTTTCACAAAAAACAAGGGATTTTTGAATATTTCAAAAAATTTGTAAAATATTAATCATACGCATTGACAAAGCTACCTAAAAAATGTTATAATAACCACGATATGTTGCCCGAAGGGTTCGTTTTGATCGGAACGCTTCCGTATTCAACCGAATACGAGCGATATCATAAAAGCAGAAAAAGAATAACGGAGGACGCGGATGGAAATTGCAATTATTGCCCACGACTTGAAAAAAGAGCTCATGGCTCAGTTTTGTATTGCGTATTGCGGGATTTTGAACAAGCACAATCTGTGCGCCACCGCCGTAACCGCCAAATATATTTCCGAGGCCACGGGTCTCCATATCGATCGCCTCATGTCGGGTGATCAGGGCGGCGAGGAGCAGATCGCGTCGCGCATTGCCTATAACGAGATCGACATTCTTCTGTACTTCAAGGACACGCGCCCCTCGGCAAAGCTGAATCCCGCCGAGTACGAGCTGCTTCGTATGTGCGATCTTTATAACATTCCCGTTGCTACCAACATCGCCACGGCAGAGGTCATCATTACCGCGTTGGATCGCGGAGATCTGGATTGGCGTGAGATCGTCAACCCCCACTCTGCCTATAACATGGCGAAAAATCGATAAACCGACGGAGGTCGGCGAAAAAACAAGCTCGTCTTGACACCGCGCCCCAGAGAGAGAATCCCCGGCTGTAAGATTCTCGCGCAAGGAGGAGAGGAGTACCGCTTTTCGTCCCGTGGGTAAATGGAATACTCGAGAGAAAAATTCGGGTGGAACCGTGCAAGGTTGCTTGCACCCCGAACGGCGAAGGTCGTTCGGGGTGTTTTTTTATAAAATTTTGTTTATAATTATAATATGGAGGAATCAATCATGAAGATTCAATTCGCAGACGTGGTTCTGGAGAAAAACGAGGCGCTGACCGTATACGAGGCGGCGCAGGAGGCGGGCCTTATCAGTCGCGCCGTGATCGCCGCCAAGGTGAACGGTGAGGTGGTGGCGCTGACCACGCCCCTTCTGGCGGACGCCCGCGTGGAGCTTTTGGCCTTTGCGGACGAGGAGGGCGCGCACGTATTCCGTCACTCTGCCTCTCACGTGCTGGCACAGGCAGTCAAGCGTCTGTATCCCGCGACCAAGCTGACCATCGGTCCTGCCATCGAGGGCGGCTTCTATTACGACTTTGACAGCGAGATTTCCTTCTCTCCCGAGATTCTGAAGGCGATCGAGGACGAGATGAAGAAGATCGTCAAGGAAAACCATAAGATCGAGCGCTTTGAGCTTCCCCGTGAGGAGGCGATCGCGCTCATGAAGGAAATGGACGAGCCTTACAAGGTTCAGCTCATTGAGGAGCTTCCCGCCGACGCGGTGATCAGCTTCTACCGTCAGGGCGAGTTTACCGATCTTTGCGCAGGTCCTCACCTCTTCTCTACGGGCGCCATCAAGGCGCTGAAGCTGACCCAGTGCACGGGCGCGTATTGGAAGGGCGACCAGAACAACAAGATGCTCCAGCGCGTGTACGGTACGGCATTCCCCTCGAAGGACGAGCTGAAGGCACATCTGGAGCGCATTGAGGAAGCAAAGAAGAGAGACCACAACAAGGTGGGCCGCGATCTGGAATATTTCACCACGGTGGACAGCATCGGTCAGGGACTTCCCATCATGCTTCCCAAGGGCGCGAGAACCATTCAGCTGCTCCAGCGTTGGGTAGAGGATGAGGAGCAGAAGCGCGGCTATTTGCT
>JAZORA010000277.1:0-3830 GCA_045656365.1 Eubacteriales bacterium
TTGCGAAGCAACCGTTGCTTATTTGCGTTCCATTCAAAATATTTACAGGATATCTGTCGATTCTCGACGATGGCGCGATGCAACGACGCGATATTTTTATAGATCTCCTCGTTCTCGGTCTTGAGCCAATTGGAGGAATAGACCTGACGGTGAATCTGCGAGCCCTCGTATTTACTTCCGAGGCCCTCGATTTTTCGAATCAGCTCATTGCTCTTTTGTGGCGTCAAAAATTTTGCGGATTGCACCGCGTCCACCAAAAGACGAAGCTCTGCCAAGTCAAAGGTATGTTTTTTCAAATAATAACGAACGTGGGTGTCCCGCACGGTTTCGATTTCAAGACCGTAAAGCTTCAATGCCTCCAGATCGTCATATAGACTTTTTCTCTCTGCGCTGATCCCATACTCCCGCAGTGCGGCAGAAATCTCCGCCAAGGTCAGACCATGATAACAGTCTGTACGCTCCTGCAGAATTTTTGAAAGATACAAAAGCTTCATCTTCTGGTTTGGCATTTTCGGCATAGAGGCACTCCTTCGCGCATCGCAATTCTCTGTGGTGATATTCTGATTATAGTGTACCACAGATCGAAAGATAAATCAAGTATCAGTGAGTAAGAAGGGCGTAAAGAATGATGCCGAAGCAAAGCAAAATACCGCCTGCAACTGCCGCCATCGAGTATACGGAAAAATTACAGTTCTCTGCCATCAGCTTGGACTCCACGTAATCGTATCCTGTCTGTTTCATCGTTCCGTTCATGTTTGTTCTCCTTTTCAAAATGGATTTTTTCTTTCCTTTTGTGGTTTTATTATAGCATACGTATTGTTCCATAAAACGGACAATGCTCGACTTTTTTCAAAATTATTCGATATTTTCGGAAATATTTTTGTGTTTTTATCTGTTATTTTCCCTTTTTTCTTTTAATATTGTTCTTATTTTGGAATTCTTGCAAAAAAAAGAAGAACCGCGTTTCCGAAGAAACGCGGTTCGCTTTTTTAGTTAAAATACTCCACAGCAGCCTCAAACATCTTGCTGTCGTAGTCGCCGGGAACGTTCTGGTACAGACCGTTTCCAATACGCTCGGAGTGACCCATCTTACCAAAGACAAGTCCGTCGGGAGAGGTAATTCCCTCCACCGCGAAGCAGGAGTTGGTGGGGTTAGAGAGAATATTCGAGGTGGGATCGCCACTAAGATCCACGTACTGGGTTGCGATCTGTCCGTTCTTGGCAAGCTCAAGAATCAGCTCGTCGGAAGCCAGGAATCGACCCTCACCGTGAGAGATCGGTACGGAGTAGATCTCGCCAACCTTGGTCTTTGCAAGCCAAGGAGACTTGTTGGAGGCGATTCTCGTCTGGACGATTCTGGACTGGTGACGTCCAATCGAGTTGAAGGTCAGAGTGGGACAATTCTCGTCGGTGTCGATGATCTCACCGTAAGGAACCAGACCCAGCTTGATGATTGCCTGGAATCCGTTACAGATACCTGCCATCAAGCCGCTTCTTACCTTCAGGAGCTTGTTGACCTCTTCCTTGATGGCGCCGTTGCGGAAGAATGCGGTAATGAACTTACCCGAGCCGTCAGGCTCGTCTCCGCCCGAGAAGCCGCCGGGAATGAAGATCATCTGTGCGTCCTGAATCTTCTTTGCGAAGCTTTCCACCGACTGGGTAATACCCGCGGAGGAGAGGTTGTTGATCACGAAGATCTCCGCATCCGCACCGGCTCTGAGGAATGCCTTCTGGGAGTCGTACTCACAGTTGGTTCCGGGGAATACGGGAATGAGCACCTTGGGCTTCTTACAAAGAACCGCGGGCTTTGCCCAAGAGGTTGCCTCATAAGAGAAGGCGGGAATGTCCTTCTTCGCTTCGGTCGCGTTGGTGGGATATACGCTTTCCAGCGTATCCTCATAGGAGCGATACAGCTCTGCAAGACAAATCGCCTCGTCGCCGTAGGTCAGAGCGTACTTCTCCGTGGTCTTACCAAGAAGGAGTCCGTCCACCGCACAGCCAGCCGCCGCCTCGACGATAAACGCGCCGTAAGAATATCCGAAGATCTCGTCAAGAGATACACCGTCAGAGAAGGCAAAGCCGATCTCGTTACCGAAGGTCATCTTCATGATTGCTTCGCCGACACCGCCGTAGGTAGGCGTGTACGCCGCAACGATCTTCTTGCTCTGTCCCAGATCAAATACCTTGCGATAAAGCTTCTTGAGAGATTCTGCCGTAGGCAGTCCGTCCTCGGTATATTCGGGCTTCAGGAGGTATACGTTGTGATCTGCCGCCTTAAATTCCTGCGTCATCACATGAGAGGTCTTACCCGTGGTTACCGCAAAGGAAACGAGCGTGGGAGGAACGTCGATGCTCTCAAAGCTTCCGCTCATGGAGTCCTTACCGCCGATTGCGCCAATGCCCAGATCCTTCTGCGCCATAAACGCACCAAGGAGCGCCGACAGAGGCTTACCCCAACGACGGGGATCCTTCAGGGGCTTCTCAAAATACTCCTGGAAGGTCAAATATACGTCGCGGAACTCGGCGCCGCCCGCAATCAGCTTAGAAACCGATTCCACCACGGCAAGATATGCGCCGTGATAGGGGCTCTTTTCGGAAATGAAGGGGTTGTAGCCCCAAGCCATAAAGGAACAGGTGGTGGTATCCGCCGCCTCAACCGAGACCTTGTTGACCATCGCCTGAGAAGGCGTGCTCTGGGTCTTTCCGCCGAAAGGCATGGTTACGCTGCCCGCGCCGATGGTGGAGTCAAAACGCTCAACCAGACCACGACGGGAACAAATATTCAGATCCTTGGGCAGAGCCTTTACCTGCTCGGTAAAGCTTCCCTCGCTCTTTCTCGCAAAGGGCTCGGGCTTTGCCGCAACGATATCAATATGCTTCTCTGCTCCGTTGGAGTTGAGGAATTCACGGGAAAGATCTACGATGGTCTTACCGTTCCAATGCATCACAAGACGAGGAAGCTCGGTTACGCGAGCCACGATGGTCGCCTCCAGATTTTCCTTACCTGCCAATGCGATGAAGTGATCGGCATCCTTGGCTTCTACCACAACTGCCATTCTCTCCTGAGACTCACTGATGGCAAGCTCGGTTCCGTCCAGACCCTCGTATTTCTTGGGAACGGCGTACAGGTCGATCTCAAGACCGTCGGCAAGCTCACCGATGGCAACCGAAACACCGCCTGCGCCAAAGTCGTTACAACGCTTGATCATCGCAGATGCTTCAGGATTGCGGAAGAGTCTCTGCAGCTTTCTTTCCTCGGGTGCATTACCCTTCTGAACCTCAGCGCCACAGCTCTCAAGGGACTCAAGGGTATGAGACTTAGAAGAACCGGTTGCGCCACCGCATCCGTCTCTTCCCGTGCGTCCGCCAAGAAGGATCACAATGTCTCCATCTGCGGGAACCTCACGTCTGACGTTCTTAGCGGGAGCCGCCGCGATGACCGCACCGATCTCCATGTGCTTTGCTACGTAACCGTCGTGATAGATTTCATCTACCTGACCCGTTGCCAGACCGATCTGGTTACCGTAGGAGGAATATCCTGCGGCGGCAGTCGTTACAAGCTTTCTCTGAGGAAGCTTACCCGCCATGGTCTCGTCCACAGGCTTTCTGGGATCAGCCGCGCCCGTTACACGCATTGCGGCATAAACGTAGGAGCGTCCCGACAGCGGGTCTCTTATAGCTCCGCCGATACAAGTTGCCGCTCCGCCAAATGGCTCTATCTCGGTAGGATGGTTATGTGTTTCATTCTTGAAGAGAAGCAACCAATCCTCATCTACACCGCCAACATTGACCTTTATTTTAACGGTACAAGCATTTATTTCTTCAGATTC
>JAZORA010000278.1:0-2206 GCA_045656365.1 Eubacteriales bacterium
GTAAGCACAACAACTGGTCGGTTTCTACCGACGGCGGAAAGAATTTGGTACGCGCCGGCAAAACCCCTGCCGAGAACGTGACCTTCCTTTTGACACTGGCGGCAATCGTTCAGGCGGTAGACGATTATCAGGATCTGCTCCGCATTTCGGTGGCCTCGGCGGGCAACGACCACCGTCTGGGTGGCAACGAGGCACCCCCTGCCATTGTGTCGATCTTCCTTGGCGAGGAGTTACGGGAGATCATCCGCTCCATCGTAGACGGAAAGACCTACGAGGGGGTTCGCGCGGGAATTATGGATTTGGGTATTCCCTCGATTCCCACCTTCCGTAAGGATACCACCGACCGCAACCGTACTTCGCCCTTGGCGTTTACGGGTAATAAATTCGAGTTCCGTATGGTTGGCTCGGCGCAGAACGTCGCCATGCCCAACGTGGTTCTCAATACGGCGGTTGCCGAAAGCTTCCGTCAGTTTGCCGACCGTCTGGAGGGAGCGGAGAATCTGGATGCTGCCATTAGCGAGCTTCTGAAGGATACCTTCGCCGCCCACGAGCGAATCATCTTCGACGGAAACGGCTATTCCGAGGAATGGGAAAAGGAAGCCGAGAGAAGAGGACTTCTCAATCTTCGTACCTCTGTGGATGCCTTCCATTGCTTGAATGCACCGAAGAACATCAAGCTTTTCTCGGACCACGGCGTTATGAGTGAGGTGGAGATCAATTCCCGTCAGGAGATTTTGTTCGAAAATTACGCCAAGATCGTCAACATCGAGGCGCTGACCATGATTGAAATGACCGCCCGTGATATTATTCCTGCCGTGAACGCGTATCTCGGTGAGCTGGCAAGCGTAGCGTCGGCAAAGCTCGCGGTTCTGCCCGACGTGAATTGCGCGGTTGAGACCGATCTTGTGCGCAAGCTCTCGGAGCTGAACGCAAAGGCGTATGCCGATCTGGAGGATCTTAAGGCCAAGGAGGAAGCCTCCGCCGCCATTAAGGATCCCGTGGCTCGTGCCGAGGCGTATTGCAACGAGGTCCTTCCCGCTATGGAAAAGCTCCGTAAGCACGTGGATCTCATGGAAACCATGACCTCCTCCGAGTATTGGCCCTTCCCCACGTATAGCGACCTGATGTTTAAGATTTAAGGATGCGGAGGCTGCGTGTTACTTTTCTTTCGCGAAAGAAAAGTAACCAAAAGAAAGCAAAGTAAAAATGTGCTTTGCCTCGCCGTATTATTTGCGCAAACCTTTTGCTTTTCTCAATATACAAACAGCCGAAGGGACAAAATCCATCCCTTCGGCTGTTTGTTCTTTTGTGCATGCCAAACTGATTGAACAACCCGTAGGGGCGAACTGTGTTCGCCCGTCTCGTTGAGAAACAAACCTTTGCTTTACGGGCGAACGCAGTTCGCCCCTACGGAATTGTAAAGATTTTAAACGGTTCACTCCCCTTTGAGGTAGGGGGCGGCGCCCTCGACGCCCCGTTCCTTTCTTTTCAAAGAAAGGAACCGCATTCTTTGCTATTCGGCAAAGAACGCTCGCAAGAAAGCGAAGCCGGGGCTCCGCCCCGGCGCCCCTCTCTATCCCGTCGGCTTAAAGATAGCCGACGGGGTTCTTTCTTTATCTAAAAAATAACGCCGAAGGGACAAAAGGCGTCCCTTCGGCTGTTTGTATATGGGGGAAACTCAACAATTTTCGCGAAGAATATGGCGAGACAAAACAATATTTTTGTTTTGCTTTCTTTTGGTTACTTTTCTTTCGCGAAAGAAAAGTAACCCGCGTCCTTGCGTCCTTTTAGATATCGGCGTCCTTCATGTATTTGCTACCGTGGAGAGCGATGAATTCTTTTCGGGCGGGAAGGTTATTTCCGAGGAGGGTATCGAAGATCTCTTCGGTTTTCTGTGCATCGGTGGGGGTGACCGAAATCAGTCGGCGTGTTGCGGGATGCATGGTGGTACGCGACATCATTTCGGGCTCGTTTTCGCCAAGACCCTTGGAGCGCTGGAGGGTATATTTCTGGTTGCCCAGCTTCTTGAGAATCTCCGCCTTTTCAAACTCATTATAGGCGAAATAGGTCTGATCCTTGGTGGTGATCTCAAAGAGGGGGGTTTCGGCAATAAAGACCTTTCCTTCCTTCAGAAGGGTGGGGAGGAGGCGGTAGAAGAGGGTCAGGAGGAGGGTACGGATCTGGAAGCCGTCCTCGTCCGCATCGG
>JAZORA010000279.1:0-7630 GCA_045656365.1 Eubacteriales bacterium
TGTGGGAGGCGATACGACCCTTGCCCGTATGATCGGACTTCTGGAGGACGCGGCGTCCTCCAAGGCGCCCATCGCCCGTCTTGCCGACAAGGTCAGCGGTGTGTTTGTTCCCGTGGTGATCGGCATTTCGGTGCTTTCCGCACTGTTATGGATATTCATTGGAAAGGATCCCGCCCGCGCTCTCGATTCGGCGATCTCGGTGCTGGTGATCTCTTGCCCCTGCGCGCTGGGTCTGGCAACGCCCACGGCTGTGATGGTGGGAATTTCGCGGGGCGCGGAGCGAGGGGTTTTGATCAAAAGCTCGGAGGCGCTGGAGACTCTGCATTCGGTTCGGTACGTTCTGACCGACAAAACGGGAACGCTGACCGAGGGGAGACCCGAGGTGACCGACCTTGGGGCGGTGGACGGAGCGGAGGAAGCACTTCTTCGCTACGCCGTGGGCGTGGAGCGCTTGTCGGCGCATCCTCTGGCGTTGGCGATCGTCCGCGAGGCGGAGCGCCGAGAAATGGAGATTCCCTTGGCGGAGAACTATGCGTCTACCGTCGGAAAGGGCATTGAAGCCACGGTGGACGGAGCGCTCTGTCTGGTTGGTACACCGGATCTTCTGAGAGAGCGAGGCGTGGAGCTTCCCGACGGGTGGCTCGATACCATGAGCGCCATGGAGGAAGAGGGAAAAACCGTCGTTTTGGTTTCTGTGGACGGACGGTTTATGGGACTGATCGGGATCGCCGACCGATTGCGAGAGGACGGCGCGGCGGCGATTGCGGCACTGAAGGAGATGAAGATCACCCCCGTGATGCTGACGGGGGATAACGAACGAGGGGCGCGTGCCATCGGACGTGCCGCGGGCATTGAGGAGATCTATGCCCGACTGCTTCCCGAGGAAAAGGAATCGCGGATTCGGGCGCTTCGGGATCAGGGTGTCTGTGCCATGATCGGTGACGGCATCAACGACGCCCCCGCCTTGGCGGTGGCGGACGTGGGCATTGCCATCGGGGCGGGTACGGAGGTTGCCGTGGACACGTCGGACGTGGTTCTCTCGAAAAATTCTCTCTCTGACGTGGTCTGGGCGATCGGACTTTCCCGCGCCACCATGCGGTGCATCAAGCAAAACCTTTTCTGGGCGCTGATCTACAACGTGATCTGTATTCCCGTGGCGGCGGGGGCGCTGTATCCCGCTTTCGGGATCGCCCTGTCTCCCATGATCGGCTCGGCGGCGATGAGCTGCTCCTCCCTCTTTGTGGTGGGGAACTCCCTGCGTCTCAGACGGGCACGGATCGGCGGCGAAAGGAAAACGAAAAAAGGAAATATCAAGAAACAAACGGAGGACGAAGAAATGTTTGGAAAAACGAAAACGGTTACCTTTACGGTAGAGGGAATGATGTGCAAAAACTGCAAGGCACACGTGGAAAAGGCGCTGATGGGCGTCAAGGGCGTCAAGAGCGCCACCGCCGATCTTGAGACGAAGCTAGTGACCGTTGTAGCGAAGGAATCGGTTTCCGCCGAGACCCTCAAGAACGCCGTTACCAAGGCGGGATATACGGTTACTTTCTTTTGAAAAAGAAAGTAACCAAAGAAAACTTCGGGATATTTGGTTTATATATTGCCATATCGTTTGTATGGACTTTGAAAAAGAAAGTAATCAAAGAAAACTTCCAACCGAAAAGGACTTGGTGTAGCCGTTTTGCATAAAAATGCCCCGTAGCCTTGATTTTTCAAGGCTACGGGGTTTTCTTACTTATAAAGATTCTCAGGCGGATACCGTCCCTCGGAGTTGTAGGGAAGACCCTTTGGCTCGTAGGGAAGAGTGAGGGTTACGTGTCCGTCGGTGGCAACGAAGTGATCGACGATGGTGGATTCCTCGCCAAAGATCCACTTGTTGGTGTTGTAAACGATACGGAAGAGGTCGATATGCTCGTAGCAAGAGGGCCAGAGTGCAACCTTCGGAGCGATCGCCATATAGTGGGGATCGTCCTTGGAGGAGGTACGTCCGTGGTGACCGATCTGACAGATGTCGGCACGGATCTCCTCTCCCGCGAACTCCACGGCAAGTCTGCCTGCGGCATAGTACGCGTCACCTAAGAAGATCGCCTTCTGTCCGTCCACCGTGAAGGAGAAGATCAGGGAGTGATTGTTTCCGTCGGGGCGAACGCGCTCGGGCTCGTAAAGCTCTCCCTCCTCGTAGGTATAGAAAACATCCATCGTCACGTCGCCGAAGTCGATCCGATCACCCGCGTGAGGTGCGTAATTCTTTTCGGCATAGTTCGGAATATTCGACATCATATGCTGGCATGCCCCCTCGGTCACACCCTCCTTGGGAAGAACCGAAATATAAGCGTCAATGTCGGCGTCCTCTTCGGTGAATTTCATGAGAGAGCCGTAGTGATCCAGATGGTTGTGGGTGATGATCCAAGCGGCAACGTGCGGCTTCTGTCCGCCGGAAAGCTCCCACATCACACGGCGAAGCTCGGGATAGTCGTCCTCAAAGGGCGCCGCGTGGAATCCGCCGTCGATCATAATGAGGCGTCCGTCACGGAGACGCAGAATGTAGCCCATACCGCTGCAGCTGTTCGAGTCTACCGACTGAGCGGAGTGGGTGGAGAACTGGGTCAGGGTAACCGCATCAAATTTCTTTTCTCCCATCTCTGCGAAGGGAGGCATAGGACGGTCGGGTGAGGAAAAGACGCGAAGCTCATTTCTCGTTTTCAGGAGAGACACGCCCAGCTTGACCTCACCGTTCGTGTAATTACGGAAAATTCCCGAGGGAAGAGCGCGCTCCGCAAGGAGGGAGAAGCCCGCGTTCGTTAACTCCGCGGCATATTGGTTGAGATCCTCCTCGGTTGCCACAAAAACGCGGCAGACGTCTGATGTACGGGAGCAGGGGACCGATTCGTCCGCTCCTGCGGGTCTTGGAAATGAAAGATTCATCACATCGTTTCCTTTCTTTTTTATTTGGATTTATTTGGCTGTATTATAGCATTTTTTCGGAGAAAAGTCAATCGCTTTTCCCCTTTTTCTTTGCTATTCATGAAAAAATCTCCCATCGTTCAAAAACGATGGGAGATTGAATTTTTACGCTCTCTTGACGATCTTGGTTTCAAACCGCATGACGTCGGTTCCGTTGTGGTTGGTCAGGAAGCAGAGGTCGTCGCCCTTGATGACCATGGGCGAGCCCTCGGAATCAATGGACGCCATGGCAACGTAGTGGTTACCAAACTCCTTGCCCTCGTACATGATACCGCCAACAGCATCACTCCAGTGAACCAGATCCTCGCTGACCCACAGGTCGGTGGCGTCGCCGACCGTCATACCGTTTCCGTCCTTCTTTGGCGTGATACGGGAGCTGGACATGAGGTACACGCCGTACTTTTCGAGATATACGATTCTCGAGTGCCAGCTCATGGGCGCGATGATCGACTCCTTACCGAAGTTGCCTGCCTCACACCACTGACCCTCATACAGCTTGACAAAGTCGCCCATCAGACCGTCCTCACGCTTACGGGTACGGGCAATGTAGGTGTCACAGCTCTTCCAACAGCTCTCGTCGGTGTTGACGCGGACGATGTTGTAAACCAGATACATGTATTCGTCGTTGGGGTTGACAAAGAGGCTGAAATCGCCGCTACCGAGACCGATGGTGCCGCCGGGCTGACCGACTGCCACGCCCGTCTCCTCAGGCTTGAAGATCTGGGTGAAGTTGGCTTCCTCCGCCGTCAGGACCCAACGGTCGAAGAACCAGTTCTGACCCTCGTCGTCCGAGTGCATCAGACCCACGTGGCGGAAGTCCGAGTCGTAACGGGGACGCTTGCCGCAGTAGCCGAGGGCGTCGTATGCGGTGCCCTTGCCGTTCCAGCCCGTCTCGTTGTGGAAGAAGCAGAAGAAGCGATGGGTCTTGGGGCAGATGTAAAGACCGAAGGGCCAGATGCTGCCGCGCGCCTTGATACCGTCGGGGTAACGAACGCCCGCGAAGGCGAAGTCAGCGTGACCGACGCAGAAGTTGGTCAGTACGGGCCAGACCTCCTTCATATCGGAGAGGCTGGTACCGCAGAACATACCGATGTGGCCCATGTGGGAGTGGCCGCTCATTGCCCAGAGCTTGCCGTCCACGTCACGGTACATGGGGGTGGTTCCGTCCTGATAGATGTCGTCACGGTTCATGAAGGGCGATTCGCTCTTCGCTCCGATCTGAAGTGTGTATTCGTTCAAAAAGTTGGTCATAATATTCTCCTTTTTGTTAAAAAATGAAAGAGATTTCTTTCCAATTTTTATTGTAGCATAAATTATTGTGCTTCGCAAGAAGGTTTTGAAAAACAGGACAAAAAGACAGGAATCGGGGAAAATAAGACAAAAAAGGAAGAAGAATATATGTTCTCCATTTGGGAAATACTAACGGTGAATACAAAAAACGGAGGTAGGTATGTTCAAACACGAAAAGCAATTATTTCATCCCGTAGAGATCGAAAGACCCAATCCCCAGTATGCGGTTCTCCTTCAGGAGCAGCTTGGCGGCGGAAACGGCGAGCTTAAGGCGGCGATGCAGTATATGTCTCAGAGCTTTCGGATCAAGGATCCCGAGATCAAGGATCTTTTTCTTGATATTGCAGCCGAGGAGCTCGGACACATGGAAATGGTGGCACAGACCATCAACCTGCTCAACGGTCACGACGTAGACGCCATGAAGATTCAGGCAGGGGAGGTACAGACACACGTTCTGCTCGGGCTGAATCCCGGTCTGATCAATTCCTCGGGTTACTCCTGGACGGCAGATTACGTGACCGTCACGGGGGACTTGTGTGCCGATCTGCTCTCCAACATTGCGTCCGAGCAAAGAGCCAAGGTGGTGTACGAATATCTCTACCGTCAGATCGAGGATAAGAAGGTCAGAGAAACCATTGATTTTCTTCTCAATCGGGAGGAAGCGCACAATCAGATGTTCCGCGATGCCTTCAATAAAGTACAGGAGACGGGGTCGAATCGTGATTTCGGCACGACCAAGGCGGCGAAAATGTATTTTTCTATGTCGAATCCCGGACCGAATTCCTTTGCAACGGGAGAAGCGCACGCGCCGTCTTTTCAGTAACGCAAGCAATCTGAAAAAAGAACCGCCCGATAATGGGCGGTGCTTTTTATATCGTTACGATCCATAAAATTTTGTTTTTTAATTTCCGCCGGGACCGTCTCTGCGTTCACGGGTGTCGGGAACGTCGATCTTCCCTTGGATATCGCCGGGCTTGGTAAGCGGGGGCTGGTCCTTGGTTTCTTTTTCTTTCTCAATCTTCTTAATATTCTGGTTTTCGGGCATATTCATACCTCCTTTTTTATTCAGTATTTGCAGATTCAGGGTGATTCATGCAAGCGCGGGGACGACAGGACATTTGAATATGGTTCGCTGCGCTCACCTCTCCACCGCCGAATATGGGTGACAGGACTTGATGGTTCGCTTCGCTCACCTGCAAGTTTGCCTTGACGGACAAAGTCCGTCATTTGCTTTGCAAAACGGCAAACGTTGCCTGCATCACCGCCTTCGGCGGTGATTTGGTTCTTCGAACCAAATCGTCCGTACCAAAAAAAGAGAGGAGCATCGCTCCTCTCTTTTTTTTGGTACGGGTGACAGGACTTGAACCTGCACGAATAGACACAAGATCCTAAATCTTGCGCGTCTGCCAATTCCGCCACACCCGCGTGCTACGGTCTATTTTATCACAGATCCGTTGCCTTGTCAAGCGTTTTCACGGCGGGGGCGTCGCTTTTTTCTTCCTTCTTTTCCCAAACTTGATCTGTATCAGGATCCCCACCATGATCACCGCGAGTCCCACGAGGGAGAACACGCGGATCTGCTCCTTCAGGATCAGCCACGTCCAGACGAGGGAAAGGGCGGGGGTAATGTAAGCAAGATTGGAGATCTTGGCGGTATACGCCTTCAGCTTCTTGATGTTGCCCGTGGCAAGATTGACTGCCAGAAGGAAGAGGGCGGCGAAAAGGGCGCTGACCTGTAAGACCTGAAAGCGATCAAGCGATCCGAGAAGGAGCTTGACGACGGTTGCCACCGTCGACCAGCCGAGGATCGAAACCGCGGCGTAGATGTAGTATTTTTTCACAGGTTTATTTCACGATCTTTTCATACGCCACGCGGGGGTCACCGTTCTCCAGATGTATGATGCCACAGAGGACAAAGCCGTGCTTTTCGAGCATGCGTCTCATGACCACGTTCCCCTCGTGGGTATCGATCCGCAAGGAGGAGCGTCCCAGGGCGCGGGCGTGATGGGCGGCGTAATCGAGAAGGGCGGTGGAAAGTCCTTTTCCGCGGGTGCGAACCGCTACCGCCACACGGTGAATGGCAACGTAGTCTCGACTCTCGTCACCCGTCTGCCAATGACCGTTTTCGATTTTGTCATAGAGGGGCTCGCCGTGATCCATCAAAACGAAGGTGGCGCACACCTCTCCGCCCAGGGTGATGACATAGGAGCGACCAAGGGAGAGGTCCTCTTCCACCACCGGGCGGGAGGGGTAGCCGTTTTGCCATTGATCGATTCCAAGCAGGGCGATCGTGCCCCGCGCTTCCTCAAACAGCGAGAGCAATGCGTCGGTGTCACCCGCCGTTGATTTTCTGATTTCCATAATTACCTCGTAAGATTGATTGACATCATAATAATAATTATTGTTTTTTTCGATCGGGAATGAAAAACATAAAGACAAGAGAGCTGAGAAGGAGCATCATGGGATAGAAGAGGTGAGAAATGACCTCAAAGGCGCCAAGCTCCATTCCCATGGCGCTGACGGCGGAAAGTGCCACCAGCATCTGCGCGCCGTAGGGCAGGACTCCCTGAAAGATACAGGAAAAGGTATCGAGGATCGAGGCGGTCTTTCGGGGAGAAATGCCGTATTCCTTTGCCATTTCCGAAGCGATGGGGTTTGCCATGACGATCGCCACCGTGTTGTTGGCGGTGGAAATATCCATCAGGCCCACCAAAAGACCAATGCCGAGCTGTCCTCCTCTTTTTCCTCGGAACACACGGCGGATTCCGTTCAGCAACGCCAAAAATCCGCCTGCTTCACGGATCAGCGCGCAGAGCGCCGCTACCAGCACGGCAACCATGGAGGTTTCGAACATGCCCGAGACGCCGCTGCCCATGCTCTCGAGAAGCGAGGGGAAATCCATGGAACCCGTAGCCAGCATGATGATGCATCCCGTGACGATACCGATCAGGAGGGTAAGGAATACGTTGATTCCCACGATACCGCCGATCAGCACCAGAACGTAAGGAATGATCTGAAGGAGGTCGTAGGATTTGGCTTCCAGAGGCTGAATATCGGCGCTGAGAGAGAGGGCGAGGATCAATCCAAGGGTCACGATGGCGGCAGGAAGCACGACGGCAAAGTTCGTTCGGAACTTATCCTTCATGGCGCATCCCTGTCCGTTACAGGCGGCAATGGTGGTGTCGGATACGAAGGACAGATTGTCGCCGAACATGGCGCCGCCCACGACCGTACCGACGCAGAGGGGAAGGGAGAAGCCCGAGGTCACGGAGATCGCCACCGCGATGGGAGTGATCAGGGTGATGGTTCCCACCGAGGTTCCCATTGCCGTGGAAACGAAGCAGCTGACGATAAACAGCACACAGACCGCAAG
>JAZORA010000280.1:0-4475 GCA_045656365.1 Eubacteriales bacterium
CACTCTGCTTTTTTAAAAACAGACTGCCAAATGATTCGGTAAACTCCCGCCTATGCGGTTGCCGTCATCAAATGACAGTCTGTCTTACGTGGGATCGAATCAAGCTTAGTTTCCGAACATGCTGTCGAAAAAGTCATCCAGATCCAGATCTGCTCCACTCTTTTTAGGAGCTTCCTTGGGAGCTTCCTCCTCTGCTTCCTCTGCCTCCTCAACCTTTTCGCTTACTTCAAGGGCGGGAGCGTTGAAAGAACCAACGTCCTGCGGGAAGCCCGTGGAAATGATGGTGATCCGCATTTCGTCCTGAAGCTCGGGATCAAAGGCAACGCCCCAGATCACATTCGCATTGGGATTACACTCGCTGGTGATCATGGTAGAAGCCAGATCGATGTCCTCAAGTCCTACATCGGGAGACGCGGAGATGCTGATGATCACGCCCATGGCACCCTTGATCGAGGTCTCAAGCAGGGGGCTGGCAATTGCCATCTTAGCGGCGGTTTCTGCCTTATCCTTGCCCGTTGCACTACCGATACCCATGTGAGCGATGCCCGAACGGGTCATAATCGAGGTAACGTCTGCGAAGTCCAAATTGATAAAGCCGGTCACGTTGATCAGCTCGGAGATCGATTGTACCGCGCGGCGAAGAACGTCGTCTGCCACGGAGAACGCGTTAAAGAGGGTGATTCTGGTATCGGATACCAGCTTCAGTCTCTCGTTGGGGATCACAACCAGAGAGTCTACGTACTGACCCAGCTCATCAATGCCCGCACGAGCCTGATCCATTCTTCTCTTACCCTCAAAGGCAAAGGGAGTCGTTACGACACCAACAGTCAGAATGCCCATTTCATGCGCGATTCTTGCTACGACGGGAGCAGCACCCGTTCCCGTACCACCGCCCATACCGGCAGTTACGAACACCATGTCCGCACCCTTGAGGACGGTCTTGATCTGCTCGATCGATTCCTCGGCAGAACGCTCACCGACCGAAGGATCGGCTCCTGCGCCAAATCCGCCCGTTACCTTCTCACCAATTACGATCTGATTGGGAGCAACGGAATTCTTCAGCGCCTGTCTGTCCGTGTTGATGGTAATGAACTCTACACCCTGAACATTGGATGCAATCATACGGTTGACAGCGTTGTTACCGCCGCCGCCCACACCGATCACCTTGATCGATACGCCGCCTTCAAAGCTCTCATCGCGTTCAAAAGTCATGTTATATATCCTCCAAAATTTAATACGACCCGATTTTTGATGAAAAAACCGCTCGTTTCATCAAAAATTTATATATATATCATAATATATTTTCTTGAATTTTGCAATAGTTTTTTTGAAATTTTCACGATATTTTTACAAAAATTCCGCATATTTTTTGAAGATTTTATAAATTGGCGGCAAAAAAAGAAAATGTCGGCTGAAAATGCTTCAAAAACCGACATTTTGCGATATAAAATTCTAAGTGGCACAACATCTTGTGGTTTGTCGAGAAATCAAAAATCCATCCTGAAAGGGTCAACCACGTGTTTTTTCGTGTGAAAATGCGCCTGTATATCCGCCCACGCCCTTGACGATCGTGATCGTTCCCTCGGTGTAGTTTTTGATCTCCTCTTCATCAAGAATCGACTCCACCGCCCGAAGCTTTGCTTCAAAATCCGACACGTCTCCCATGGACACCCGATAGCATCCGTCCACGGTCAGCCAAACGTCCCATCGACTTTCCAGATCCACCTCGGTAATTCGGGTTTTAAAGGGTGTCTGACGGAGCGCCGAGATCACCTCCAAGGTTTTTTTGACCTCGGTCTCACTATTCCCAAAGGAGGGGACCTCTCCGTACATGGCGCTTTTTACGGACGGAAGGATCAGATGCGTCACGCCCTCCACCTCATCGGTTTCGGTCATGACCAAAAGATTCGCGTCCAGCGCGTATTTGACTCCCGAAATATCCAAATACCATTGGGCATTTCGTCCCTCCACGCGAAATCGGACCTTGTTGGGAAAACGTTGCTCCACCTCTACCGTATCGAGATACGGGCACTCCTCAAGAAGCTTTTTCTCCAAGGCATCGCAGTCCAAGGAATAAAGAGGCATGCCCCGTTTGATCCCCGCTACGCTCGCCAACTCCATCTCATCGTAGATCGAAACGCCAACGATATCAAATTTTTGAACCGTCAGGAATCTCTTAACGATCAGGGCAACCGAGACGATCGTCAAAAGGCACATTGCCACGGTAATGACAACCGCCAGAATCCGATATCCCTTGACCTTGATGCCGAATACGCGAAATTCTCGGCTTCTCGGGGTCTTTTCTCGTCTCTCCATGCCCTTTCCCTTTCTGTTTGACTTTGACTTCGTTAATCGATTCTTTCTACGATCACGCGCTTCCGACGAAGCAGATTGGTGATCTCCTCGTAGATTTTTCTTCCCGCCTCGCTATCGGCAAAGGCTGCCACGTTCTGACTCATGGTAGCACGCAGACGCTCGTCGTCGGCAAGACGGCTTACCTCCTCGAGCATCCGCTCGTCACTAAGATCCTTTTCCTCGATCAGCACTGCCGCGTCCGCATCCGCCAAAACCTTTGCGTTTTTGTACTGGTGGTTATCGGTCACGTTGGGAGAAGGAACCAGAATGGAAGGCTTTTTCATCATAGCAATCTCGGTAAGCGTCATTGCCCCCGCGCGACAGATGATCAGATCCGCCGCCGCCATGTAGAGGGGCATATCGTAAATATAATCCTTCAGGATCAAGCGATTGTTCTTTTCCAGGCCATACGCGGAAAAGAGACCTCTCGCATTTTCATAGCTGCGCGCTCCGCCGGCGTGAATGTGCATCACGTCCTCTCTCTCCAAACCAAAGGAACGCATCAATCCAATGGATGCTTCGTTAAGCTTGGGAGCGCCAAGGCTTCCTCCAAAGGAAAGAATAACAAAGCGAATATTCTCCGGAATCTTCAATCGTTTTCTGGCTTCGTCGCGGTCGATCAGACCGTAATTCCGACGAAGGGGGTTACCTACGTTGACAATTCTTTCCTTAGCCTTGAGCATTTCCGCTGTTTCCTCAAAATTGGTCAGAATCACGTCCACCGAATTCTGAAGCTGGCGAACGGCAACACCCGGAAGGGCGTTGGATTCGTGCACCATACAAGGAATCCCCATGGATGCCGCTGCCTTCAAGAGAGGCCAGCAAACGTAGCCACCCGTACCAATCACCAGATCGGGCTTAAATTCATGAATGATCTTTTTTGCACGACTGGGAGAGGTCATCACCAGATATGCGGTCTTCAGGTTGGACAGAGACAAGGATCTTTGAATTCCCTGAATCTGAATATGATAGAGCTTATAACCCTCCGCGGGAACGAGACGGTTCTCGATTCCCCTTTCGGTTCCAACAAAAGCGATTTCCGCACTTGGATCGTTCATTTTTATGGTTTCGGCAATGGCCAGCGCGGGATATACGTGTCCGCCCGTGCCGCCGCCCGTCATCAACACTCTCATAGGTTCTCCTTTCCGTATAAAAAGCCATGAAGGATCGTAATTACTTTTTTTGTCTTGAAAATCTTGAAATGGAAAGAATGATTCCCACCTCAAAGATCTGAAGCATCAGCGCCGTTCCGCCCGCGCTGAAAAAGGGCAAAGATATTCCCGTATTGGGCATCATATTCGTTACCACCGCAATATTCATTGCAACCTGCAGTGCAATCTTGAAGGTCAGACCCCAAACCACCAGCGCCGAGAATTTATCGGGCGCTCGCTGACCGATGCGGATGCCCCGCCAGATCAGAAGCGCAAACAGAAGCACCACCAAAAACGCGCCCACAAAACCAAGCTCCTCACATACGATGGTGAAGATAAAGTCGTTCTGCGGCTGGGATACGTAACCAAACTTCTGTCGGCTAAATCCCAGTCCAAGTCCAAAGAATCCGCCCGAACCGATGGCATACAGTCCCTGAAGGGTCTGCCAGCCCGAGCCCAGAGGATCCTGCTCCAGATTGATCCAGCTATTCACACGAGCCTGCGCGTAAGAGGAAACGGCAATCAGTCCCACGCCCGCCACGGCGATGATTCCGAGGAAGATCAAAAGATACTTGGGACGGGTACCGCCCAAGAACATGACTGCCACACCCAGCATACCAATAATCATCAGACCCGAAATATGTCGTTCCAGGGCGACCAGACCGCAAATCAGACCGATGATCATCATCGGCACGAGGAAGCCATGCTTGAAGCTTCCCGTAAATTTCCCCCGTAGGGATATCTGTTTTTCATACTTTGACATATAGAGCGCCAGCATCATGACTACCGCCATTTTTGCCAGCTCCGAGGGCTGAAGGGTGGCAAAGCCCAAGTCGATCCATCGCTGAGCCTCTCCCTCCGAGACACCCACAAACAGCACCACGATCAAGAGAAAAATTGAGGCGGCATAAATACCAACGCCTGCCACTCGCCAAAACCAAGGTCAAGTCGGAGGCCAAGCGGTCTTAG
>JAZORA010000281.1:0-2456 GCA_045656365.1 Eubacteriales bacterium
TCGTAATCGGTTCCGTAGATCGAAACGCTTTCTCTCTTTCCGTTCGGAACTTGAAGAACAAGAGGAATGAGATGGCTTTCGGGATTGTGAGCCTCACCGAGCTTTCCGCTCTTGTGAGCACCGCAAGCGTTGAAGTATCTGAGAGAAACGTATCTGAGCTGATAAGCATTTGCAGACCATTTCATCATCTTTTCCATCGCCAGCTTGGTCTCACCATAAGGGTTGGTGGGGCAGGTTCTGTCCGATTCGAGGATCGGAATATTCTCGGGCTCTCCGTAGGTTGCTGCCGTAGAGGAGAAGACGATCTTATCTACGTTATTATCAATCATTGCTTGGAGAAGCACCTTGGTTCCGTACAGATTGTTTTCGTAATACTTGAGAGGATTTGTAACACTTTCGCCTACAAGCGAAAATGCTGCGAAGTGTATGACCGCGTCAATTTTTTCTGTCTTGAAAAGATTGTTGAGAAAATTGTAATCACGGATGTCGCCCTGATAAAAAACTGCTTCCTTCGGTACTGCCTGCTTGTAGCCGGTTATCAGATTGTCTGCGATAACCACCTCGTGACCCCTGTCAAGAAGCTCTACTGCTGTGTGCGAGCCGATATATCCGGCACCGCCCAAAACCAAAAGTCTCATTCTAATCACCTCTTATATTAGTTTAGGTTTTACTTTATTCAAATCTCAAAGGTTATGCTCTGATTTCCACTCATCAGCTTTTGCAGCAGAAAGACGTTTAATGCTTTCCTTTGCGTGGATTGATTCCTTTCCGCCGTTCAGATACAGGAAATATTTGCCCTCCGCTGTGACGTACAGGGTTTCCTCATAGCCTGCAGGATCGCCAAACTCTCGGGCGGTATGCTTAGCAACAAGGGTTGCCGAATCGGTATCATACTCTACGTTACAAATGATCTTTTTCATAACTGTTATCCATCCTTTAATTCTTTATTTCAACGCCGCCGACCGGGCGAATGGTAAGCTTTAAGCATGTATCTCTGCCAAAGATCTTTTCCATCTCTTTCGAGTAGGTTTCACCAAGCTCGTTGGGTACGAATGCTTGGATCGTTCCCGCAAATCCGCCGCCATGAACTCTGACAGCTCCCCTGCCTCCGAGGATCCTCTTACTGACCATAATTGCAAGCGGAAGATCCTGTCTTGTGGGATGCTTTGTCGAATAGAGATTTTGAAGAAGTGCCGAGGAGGAATCTCCCGATTCATTCACAAGCTTCAAGAAGGTATCAAAATCACCGTTCTTGAGGCTTTCCGCTTCCTCTTTTGCTCTTCTCGTTTCATCGAAGAAATGCGCTGCTCTCATAACCGCTCTGTCGGTCGTCTTTTGTCTGAGCTCGGAAATACTCTCGTAGAACTTTGCTTCATCCACCTGACTCAGAACCTTTTTTCCAAAGAAGGCTGCGATTGCCTCCATCTCTTCTCGAATTGCCACGTAATCGTCCGTCAGATCCTCGTGGCTGCTTTTTGTATCTGTGATGCAAAGCGTGTATCCGCTTTGACTGAAATCGTAATCGATTTTTTCGATGATCGGATTTGCAACGTCGGAGAAATCAATTCCTACGAGTCCTCCAAAGGCGGATACCGTCTGGTCGAGAAGTCCGCACTTCTTACCGAAGTAGGTTGTCTCTGCAAACCATCCGATCCTTGCCATTTCGAGTGCGCTGCTCTTTTCCTTATTATAATGCTCGTCGATCACAGTGCATACGAGCATTTCAAAGGCTGCCGAGGAGGAGATACCGCCGCCGCAAATGACGTCTGATGTGCAGTAGGCATCAAAGCCACCGATCTCAATTCCCTTTTCCTTAAATCTTGCAGCGATACCTCTGACGATTGCCGAAGTACCCAGCTCGCCTTGGTGTACGTCGGTGTCTGGAAGATCAATCGTGATCTGCTCAAAGCCCTCCGACTTTAATCGAATACATCCGTCGTTATGGAAGGATACGATTGCAATGGCATCAAGGTTGACCGCTCCTGCAAGGACGCTTCCCTGCTGGTGATCGGTGTGGTTTCCGCCGATCTCGGTTCTGCCGGGTGCGGAATACAGGTTGATCTCATTTCTCGTTGGGAATATCTCTGAAAAGCTCTCTACGGCTTTTATGTATCGTTCCGTTTGATACTCCAGAGCCTTATCGGAGTTTCCGTAAAGCCGCGAGAACGCATCTTTGTATACTCCTTTATTCAGATTGGACAAGACGCTTTGAATGTTCATACTCATCACCTCTTACAACTCAGAGTCCTCAAACTCTTTCTGTTTTCGTTAATATTATATCACACTTTTGGAACGATTCCAATTGACACAACAGAACAAATAATGGACAAAACAGTACTGTATGCGCTATAATTGGTCAATTTAATGCACTATATTTTTTGAGCCTTAATATCACGCAAAAAAGTCCATAAGATGTGTTTATTATTTCTTTATAAATTCATATACAGTAAGTTGCG
>JAZORA010000282.1:0-2086 GCA_045656365.1 Eubacteriales bacterium
GGGTGCGTGTACCAACTCCGCCTACGCTGAGCAGTACCGCCTTGGCGGTACGTTCGCGCCCATCTGCGGCTACACGCTTCTTGAGGATGCGGTGGCGATCGCCCGTGAGAGAGGTCTTTCCTATCACGTGGGAAATCTTCTGTCCTCGGATACCTTTTACGACGACGATCCCGAGGGTGGACTCCGCTTTGGAAAAATGGGCGTGCTGGCGGTGGAAATGGAAGCGGCGGCGCTCTATATGAACGCGGCGAGAGCGGGAAAGCGCGCGCTGGCGATCTGTACCGTTTCGGATTCCCTCGTGACGGGAGAAGCGACCTCGGCAATCGAGCGGCAGGAGTCCTTTTCGGATATGATCCTTCTGGCGCTGGAGCTGGCGCTTCGTCAGGAAGGGAAAAAGGAAAACGCATGACGGCGCGCCGCGTATTTTTGATGGTTCTTGACAGCGTGGGGGCGGGTTATGCCTCCGATGCTTCGGAATTTGGAGACGAGGGTGCTCATACCCTTCGTAGCGCGCAGGAGACGGGTCGCCTTCGAATCGACCATCTTTTGCGCTTGGGACTTTCCCACGTGGAGGGGCTTTCCTTTCTCGGGGATTACCCGAGACCTATCGGGTCGGTGGCGCGTCTCTCGGAGGCGTCGCGCGGCAAGGACACCACCATCGGTCATTGGGAATTGGCGGGGCATATTTCACCCCGACCCCTTCCAACCTTTCCCGACGGATTTCCCGACGAGATTCTTTCGGAGCTTTCCCGTCGCGTGGGCAGACCGATCCTCTGCAACCGTCCCTATTCGGGTACGGCGGTGATTCGGGATTTCGGAGAGGAGCAGATCCGCACGGGCGGATTGATCGTTTATACCTCTGCCGATAGCGTGTTTCAGATCGCCGCGCACGTGGACGTGGTTCCTCTTGAGGAGCTGTATGAGATCTGCCGTACGGCACGGGAGCTTTTGGTGGGGGACTTTGGCGTGGGACGGGTCATTGCCCGACCCTTTGCGGGGAAATTCCCCGATTTCAAGCGAACCGCAGACCGTCGTGATTTTTCTCTGGAGCCTCCCGCTCGTTTGTTGCCTGACGCCGTGCTTGACGCAGGTCTTGATTCGATTGCCGTGGGGAAGATCGGAGATATTTTTGCCGGTCGCGGCTTTACGAGAAAAATTCCCACCCATTCCAACGAAGAGGGAATGGCGGTAACCATCAATTTGGCAAAGGACGAGAGCTTTTCCTCGGGACTTTGCTTTGTGAATCTGGTGGATTTTGATATGCTGTGGGGACATCGCAGAGATGCCGTAGGATATGCCGAGGGGCTTTCTGCCTTTGACGTGTGGCTTGGCGAGTTTCTTTCTGCCATGAGAGAAGAGGACGTCCTCTTGATCACGGCGGATCACGGCTGTGATCCCTCCTATGCAAAAACCACCGATCATACGCGAGAGGACGTTCCTTTGCTGATCTACCAAAAGGGAATGACACCGAAGAATTTCGGCGTTCGGGAAACCTTTGCCGACGTGGGAGCCACGGTGGCTACCCTTCTTAACGTGCCGTTTCGATCGGACGGCGAGAGCTTGATTTGATGATTGGATTGCTTGGAGGAATCATGGATCGCGAGAATTTATTGAACTTGGCGAGAGAGGCGAGAAAAAACGCATACGCTCCCTATTCCGGCTTTTCCGTGGGGGCGGCGCTCCTTACGAGGGACGGACAAATTTTCCTTGGAGCCAACGTGGAGAACGCCTCCTATACCCCCACCTGCTGTGCCGAGCGCGTGGCGCTCTTTTCCGCCGTTTTTGCGGGGAAGAGAGAATTGGATGCCATTGCCGTTGTGGGCGGCTTTGGTGAAGAGGAAAAGCCCCTTTGTACTCCCTGCGGCGTTTGCCGACAGGCGCTCTCGGAGTTTTGCTCGGACGATTTCCTCGTGATCCTTTCGGACGAGAAAGGAAATCCCTCCGAAATGACCCTTGGGGAGCTTCTTCCCCATCGGTTTCACTTATCATGAATGAATTGTTGAAGAAAAAGGAATGAATCAATATGGCTAAAAATCTGCGAAGAAGAAAAAACGAGGCACGTCGGAGAGGGTGGATTTTGGCAAGG
>JAZORA010000283.1:0-3184 GCA_045656365.1 Eubacteriales bacterium
AGAAGAGATCAAGCGTATGTTGATTTCGTCCCTTAACACCGCTAAAAATAACAACAAATAATTTTCAAATATTTATCCAGACTTTCGACTTCCTTTCGGTATAATGGTGTAAAACCCTACCGAAAGGAATTTTTTCCTTGACAAACCTTTTTAGACATGCTATAATGAATTTGCGAATCGGGGACGATACCCATAACAAAAAACAACATTCGCAAAAAAGCAAATCAATACAAAGGGGGCGACACCCATCGAAAAAAACGTAATTGTTGTTGATGAGCAAGGAAATGAATATGAAGCGACCTACCCGAAACGGGCAAAAGGTCTTGTAAAGAACGGCAGGGCACGCTTCGTAGGTGAAAATAAAATATGCCTTGCGTGTCCTCCGGATAAAATTTTGGAGGAAAAAATGGAAGAAAATAAATTGACCGCAAAAGAAATATTCGTACAGCTTACTATATTGCAAAAGCAGCTTACAGAAAATAGCCAGACGTCCTTGCATCGTCTTGGAGATGCCCTTTCATCACTTGAGGGAGAAGATTGCGAGGCTCGTTTTGAGCAAATCCCCGAAATTTGCGATGTTTTTAAAACGAGAGAGTTAACGCTTTTTAAAATGCTTGAAATGTATGAAAAGATGTACGATAACGTTCGAAACGAGGAAACCCAAAAAGTTAATTTGGTGAAATCGGCATTTGACAACAATATGGCAATGATCAAGGATTCTGATATAGAAACCCAAGACAAGTCTGCCGCTCTCAGTTATATTACCGATAAAATTGCGGAGCTTGTTGAAAAAATCGTTGTGGATAAGTAATTTTCAACATATTCATTGGCATCTTTTTTGTCAACACATCTAAAACGAAAAACACACCCGACGGGTGTGTTTTCGTTTTAAAACCGCTCTCGCGTTGATCGGGCGGTGTTATGCAGAGTTCGGTTCATAGTTTCGGCAGAAAAGCGAGGAGTACGCCGGTTGAGCCTTCAAGGAGAGTTGACAAAAAAAGATGCCTTGAAAATATGATGGTATACTGAGCAAAAATATATTGACATAAATGGGAAAACGTGGTATAATTATAAAAACGAATAATCATAAGGGAACCAGCTGACGGCAGAGAATGTTGGTTCCTTTGTGCTTTTTGGAGATAATCTTATGGTTAGAAAAAAGAAATTCGCACTCTCAACCACGCAGATCATACTACTCAGCTTCCTTACGACCATTCTTGTTGGAAGCGGACTTTTAGCATTACCGATCAGCTCGGCAAGCGGCGAAGCTCTGCCATATCTTGATGCGCTCTTTACAGCAACCACCGCCACCTGCGTCACGGGGCTCGTTACGCTTCCTACGGTATCCACGTGGAGTGTGTTCGGGCAGATCGTCATATTGCTTCTGATACAGATCGGCGGTCTTGGTATTATTACCATTATGTCGGGACTGATGCTTCTTTTGAATCGGAAAATGGGTATCGGTGACCGACTACTCATTCAGGACGCATTTAATCTCAATACGATGTCGGGACTGGCGAAATTCGTTAAGAACGTGCTGCTTGGCACGCTTATTATCGAAGCAATTGGCGCCGTTCTTTATATGTTTGTATTCGTTCCCGAATTCGGTGCAAGAGGCATCTGGATATCAGTATTCAATTCGGTTTCCGCCTTCTGCAACGCAGGCATTGATATTATTGCGGAAAACAGTCTTTGCAATTACGCTACGAATCCGTTGATCAATATCGTTACCTCCTCGCTCATCATTCTCGGCGGTCTTGGTTATATCGTATGGTGGGACGTGCTTCGCGTCATTCGGAGCCGCTCGCAAAAGAACCGAAAGATATTCAGGCATCTGACTTTGCACTCGAAGATCGCTATTACGGTTACGGCAGGGCTCATTCTTGTTGGAGCGATCCTCATATTTGTTTTTGAATACGCCAATCCGTTAACCATCGGAGAGATGTCCCTCTTTGATAAAATTCAGGTGTCCTTCTTCCAGTCAGTCACCACGAGAACCGCAGGCTTTGCCTCTGTTGCGCAAGAGAATTTGACGAATGCCTCCGCTGCCGTATCAATTATTTTAATGCTGGTCGGCGGTTCACCCGTGGGAACGGCAGGAGGTATGAAAACAGTAACCATCGCAGTCCTCGTTTGCTCGGCATTCGCTACCATCAGAAATAAGAACAGCGCAACTCTGTTCGGTCGTCGAATTTCCGAGGGATCGGTTAAAAAAGCGGTTGCCGTGGTCGCAACATTTCTTACGATCTGCGCCGCTTCAACAATACTTTTGATGGCAACGAGCAACGCACACCCCGTTGATGCGGTCTATGAAACGGTCAGCGCAACGGCAACTGTCGGTCTATCAAGAAACTTAACGGCAACGCTCAACACATTCGGCAAGATCATTATCATAGTAACAATGTATTTCGGAAGAGTCGGTCCGATCTCACTTGCGGTGGCACTTGGCAGTAAAAACGAAAGTCAGAACGTGATTTCCGAGCCGACGGAAGATATTAGTATAGGATAAAGGAGAAAAACGATGAAAGTAAAGAAAACATACGCAGTTTTTGGACTCGGAAGATACGGCAGAGCCGTGGCAAGAGAGCTTGTAGACAACGGCATGGAGGTTATTGCCGTTGACGCCGAAGAAAGAATCGTCAACGATGCGGCGGCATATTTGCCTATGTGCAAGTGCGCCGACGTTACTGATGCGGAGGTCATCTCCCGTCTTGGAATCGGCAACATTGACACCGTTATCGTTTGTATGGCGGGCAATCTTGAAGCGAGCGTGATGGCGGTCACGCTTTGCAAGGAGGCGGGCGTTAATACGGTCATCGCAAAATGTGCAAACGAGATGCAACAAAAAATATTACTTCGTGTAGGCGCGGATCAGGTGCTCTTTCCCGAAAACGAATCAGGCGTCCGACTTGCCAAGAACCTACTCAGCTCCGGTTTTATTGATATGATATCTCTGTCAAAGGATGTGTCGATGGTTGAGATCGACGTTAAGGACGAATGGTGTGGCAAAAACTTGATTGAATTAAATCTCCGTAAAAAATACGGTTTTAATATCGTCGCTATCAAGAAGGGCGATAATGTCAACGTGAACGTCAATCCCGAGCAGGCGCTTGATTCGGAAAGCTCGCTCATCGTTATCGCAAATACGGCAAAATTAGGGAAATTGAAATAAGCTGTCAAGCCT